>CAYYCF010000310.1:1329-3241 GCA_964470235.1 uncultured Anaerolineales bacterium
TCGGCTGGAGAGTGGGGGCATGGGTTTGCGAATCTGGGATCGCGCGCGGCGTTCGTTTTCCTCTCGCCTGCCCTGGCCGCCGAAACGCGACTGGTCAGCCGCTACTTTGTTGACCACTACCTCCTCAACTTGCTCTTGACCGAATGGGCCATGCTCCATGCCTCGTGCGTCATGGATCCGTCCGGCGAAAGGCTGATCGTCATGATCGCCCCGCACGCCACGGGCAAATCTACCACCGCCCTGCGGCTGGCGCGGGCGGGCTACCCGTTTTTGGCTGACGGGATGGCGCTCCTGCAAATGTGCGGCGACGGACTGGCCGTCGGCGGCTACCCTATCGGCGAAGTGAAGTTGCGCGACGACGTGATCGCTTCTTTTGCGGAATATGGCGGCGAGGCGGTGAAGGTACGGGAGCATACGAAAACTGTTGTGGACTTGCGCGCCGTCCGTTCGATCCATTTAGCCGAATCGCTCGTCGTTCCCGCCGCGATTCATCTGTGTTTTGTAGAGCAGGGGGCGGAAACAAGACTCGACTCGCTCTCGCGTGAAGCCGCGCGGTCAATGCTGGCCGCAAACACCGTGTACTGGGACACCCCGGAGCGGCTGGCGAACAATATCGCCACACTGAACCATTTGCTCGGCGTCGCCAACCTGCGCCATTTGACCATCGGCCCCGACCCGGCCCAATTAGTTTCTGTGATGGAGACTCTGAAATGAAGCATCTATCATTCTTGATCCCCCTCGTATTCCTCTCCGCTTGCTCCTCGCCCACGCCGACTCTGAGCCTTCCGCCGACGCTCGACTCTTCTGCCTCCGTGTCGCTCACCGAACCACCCACTCCGGCGGAAACGGCCACCGCGTTACCGGCTACGGCTACGCTCGCGCCGAGGGCGACCCAGGCCTCGGATGCCGTCCCTTGCCCGCTGACCGGACTCGGCGTTTCCAAATCCTTGCTGGGGTCCCGCCGCCCGCTGTTGGTGCAGATCGGCAATTCGAATCCGGAACGGCCTCAATTCGGGTTGGCGCAGGCCGATCTCGTTTTTGAGACTATCGCCGAGGGCGGCATCACGCGCCTCTCCGCGATTTATTTGTGCCAAGACGCGGCGGATATTGCCGGTGTGCGCTCCGGCCGTTTGATCGATCTCCAGCTCCTGCCGATCTTCGACGCCATCTTTGTTCACGTCGGGGCCAGCGAGCAAGTGCAGAAGTTGTTCGAGGACGACGCCCACATCCGCGACAGCAGTTTGGATTTCTTCCGCAATCATCCAGGTTTCACGCTTCAGCCGGATCGCCGCCGCGCGCCGTTTGACGTGTTCACCAGCACCGCGGCGTTGTACGCCGCCGCGCGCGAGCGGGACATTCCCACCCCCGGCGGGCGTGTTCCGACTCTCGCTTTCTCTGTTGATCCACCTGTGGGCGGGACGGCGGTGAGCGCCGTGACGGTTCGCCACCACTCCAGCTATTGGGTGCGGTGGAAGTGGGATGCGGCCCAGGGCGTGTGGACGCGGAACGTGAGCAATGACACGAACCAGGCCAGCGACGTGCCGCACGTGGACGCCGCCACCGGACGCGCGCTGACGGCGGCCAACGTGCTGATCATTCAAGCCCCGCACGAGCAGACGGACATTATCGAAGACAGCCTGAATTCGAAATCGGTGCAGGTGCAGTTGATCGGCTCTGGCACGGCCACTTTACTGCGCGATGGGCAGATTTTCGTGGGAACGTGGAAGCGCGACAATGCAACCGATTGGTTCACGCTCACGCTCGCCGACGGCTCGGCCATGACGCTACGCCCTGGTAACACTTACGTTCATTTCTATCCCACGACGTTCAAGCTGGATGTGTCGCCATGATGGTTCTACTGCCGACGGATACGAACTGCTGATACTATAAGCGCTTCGCGATTGTAACTGCT
>CAYYCF010000311.1:0-3227 GCA_964470235.1 uncultured Anaerolineales bacterium
CTGCCCGATTTCGGACGCCGAGCAATTGTTCACGGCGCTCAAGCGGTTGAAGCGCGCGGTTGTGTTTTATCGCTACCCGCGCGAGGGGCACGAAATGTCGCGCAGTGGCGAACCGCGCCATCGGGTGGATCGGTTGAACCGGATGACGGCGTGGTTTGACAAGTATTGCATGGAGAGGTAGCTCGTTGCCTTAGGATGCGATCGGGCTTAAACTAAAGATACTTGGTTTGGCGAAGAATTGGGAGGGTAATTCCATGCCTTTGGATACGAGCAGTTTTGAGAAAGCAATTGGCTCACTGGAAACGGCGCTGACCGCCTACGCCAACGCCCTCCAGCCGGAAGGCTCTGCCGAACGCGAGCTGATGCGCGACGGCGTCATTCAGCGGTTCGAGTACACGTTTGAACTGGCGTGGAAAATGCTCAAGCGCTATCTGGAAGAATACGGGCTGGAAAAGGTGGACAGCCTGACGAACCGCGACCTCTTCCGCGTTGGCTTTGAGCAGGGTCTGTTGCGCGATGCCGAAGCCTGGCTGGCTTATCTGAAAAGCCGCAACCTGACCAGCCACACTTATGACCAGGCAACCGCTCAAGCCGTGTATCAGAGCGGCAAAGAGTTTTTACAGGATGCCCGTTTTTTGCTGGCGCAAATTAAAGAAAAAACGCGATGATTGATCTGCGGCCTGACCATCTCAAAATTGTAACGGACATTTTGGCGCGGCACGCGCCAGAATACGAAGTGCGCGCCTTTGGCTCACGCGTCAACGGCAAGACGAAGCCACATTCCGACCTGGATTTGGTGGTGATGACCGACTCGGCACTCTCCCCTTCGCGCCTCGCGGATTTGAAAGACGCCTTCTCCGACTCTGATCTGCCTTTCCGCGTGGATGTGCTGGACTGGGCCAGCATCGCCGACAACTTCCGCCGCATTATCGAGCGAGAGTTCGTGGTGGTGCAGACGAAGCAAACGAGCGCTGCTAGTCTGAAGCTCAATTCTGATTGATATATCTGCCTGCCCTTGCCTGCGGCGCGCCGCGCCATCGCGTTGACTGGTTGAACCGGATGACGGCGTGGTTTGATAAGTATTGCAAATGACCTACGGCGCAGGCGTGCTCAAAATCGCATTGGCCGTAGCCGCAAACGCGGTGGCCGTGCCTTTGAACGAATCGGCGGTGGCGCGGAAGGCCGTGGCCGTGCTTCTGATCGGCGCAGTGGCTTTTATCGTCGTGGCCGTCTGCCGGAGGGCGGCGGCCTGCGTTTGCGCGGCGCTGAGTGTGCCAACTGCCGCCGTGCGCGTGGCGACGAAAGACGTTTGCGTGAGTCGGAACGTGGTGGCCGTGGCGCGGAAGGCGGTGGCCGTGCCTCTGAAGGCCGTCAACGTGGCGCGGAAGGCGGTGGCCGTGCCGCGAAACGTGGTGGCCGTTTGGCGCGCCGCGTTCCTCGTTCCGGCGAAGGCCGTCAACGTGGCGGCGGCATTCGTGCGAATTTGGCCTGGGGTCTGTTGCGCGCGGGCGGCGTCTGGCGCGGAAAACGGCGCGGCGGCGATGATCAGCGCGCCGACGGCTGAAAAAACGACGGCTGTTAGTTTGAGATTCTTTTGAAGCATGGTCTGACTCCCCTTTGATTTTGAGGAAGATTATAGACGCATTTCGTTGTTTTTTGCCTGTAGACAATCTTTGACGACCCTGCTAAAATGCGCCCCAAGATGAAAACAGACGCGGTCGTTCACGCCCGACATCACCACCATCATTACGATGGTTTTTTCGGTTTGGGCTGAGCGCGGGAATGAATTGACTTCGACGGCGTAGGCCCCTGCGGGTCTGCGCCGTTTTTGTTTTATTTGACAACGGATGTAGCGGATGGAAACGGATAAGAAAAACATCCGTTAGAATCCGTTCAATCCGTTGTCAAAAAAGGGCAACCACACATGAAGGTCAATATCGCAACCGTCAAGGGCGCGCGGGATTTCTACCCGGAGCAGATGGCGCTTCGCAATTGGCTGTACGGCAACATGAAGGCCGTGTCGCAAAAGTTCGGTTATCAAGAATACGATGGGCCGTTTCTGGAAACGCTCGAACTGTACGCGGCGAGGAGCGGCGAGGAACTGGTGAAGGAGCAGGCATTCGTGTTCAATGATCGCGGCGGCGAGCAGATCACGCTCCGCCCCGAGCTCACGCCCTCACTGGCGCGGATGGTGGCCGCGCGGGCCGGTCAACTGCCCCGCCCTATCCGCTGGTGGAGTTTCGGCCCGATGTGGCGATACGAGCGTCCACAGAAAGGCCGCTCGCGCGAGTTCTTCCAGTGGAACATTGATCTCCTCGGCAGTGATTCGATTGAGGCCGACGCCGAGATCGCCGCCGTCGGCGCGGAATTTTTTCGCGCCATTGGCTTGAGTCCGGCGGAAGTGAGAATACAGGTCAACAATCGCAAACTGATGGAGGGGCAGTTGGCGGCAATGGGCGTCGCCGACGTGGTACCGGCGTTCCGGCTGATTGACCGGCTCGACAAACTTTCGTCTCCAGCGTGGGTAGAGTACGGCAAAGAACAAGGGTTGACCGAGGCGCAAACGGAGCAGTTGCGAAACCTGCTCGCCGACAAGGAGTTTTGGCGAAAATCCGACGAACTGGTGACGCTCTTCACAGCGCTCGACGCATTGGGCGTGCGCGAGTATTTTGAATATGAGCCGACGGTGGTGCGCGGGCTGGATTATTACACCCGCACGGTGATGGAAGCGCGCGACCGCGACGGCGAATTCCGCGCCATTCTCGGCGGCGGGCGGTACGATAATTTGGTGGGCGACGTGGGCGGGGATCGGATTCCGGGCGTGGGCTTTGCGATGGGCGATATAGTCATCGCGCTGGTGGCGAAGAAATACGGGATAGTGCCGGCCTTCCCCAAATCGCCCGCGCTGGCGGTGGTGACGGTGTTTGGCGCGGATGGGATGGCCGACTCGCTGGCCCTCGCCTGCGAAATCCGGGCCGGCGGCGTCGCGGCGGAGTTATATCCAGACGTGGTGAAATTGGACAAGCAGTTGAAATATGCGGATGCGCAGGGAATCCGGGTGGCCGTGATCGTCGGGCCGGACGAGGCGGCGGCGGGGGCAGCCACCGTTAAAGACCTTGCCACCCGCGTCCAATCCACGGTCAAACGCGCGGAGATCGCGGCGAAAATCCGTCAAATTCTTGATAGCCCTTTGGGTTCGTGATACAATCTCGCCGCGTTGAAGGTAT
>CAYYCF010000312.1:0-3199 GCA_964470235.1 uncultured Anaerolineales bacterium
GGCCGACTCGCCGCAGGGCAAACTGCATCGAGTCGATCCGGCGACCTTCCCCGCGCAGCCCGCGCCGGGCAACCCCGATCCGAACAGCACCATCTTTGCGCGCGGCCTTCGCAATATGTTCGACTTCACATTCAATCCGGCAAGTGGATGGATATACGGCACAGAGAACGGCGGCGACTGCGACGACGAGATCAACTTGATTGTGCCCGGCGGCGACTACGGCTGGCACACCGACGGCTTGTGCGAAGACAACAACCTCCCCGCCGATTATCCCTACAACAAACCGTTTCTCTACTTTACCCCCACCATCGGCCCCACCGGCATCACGTTTTACGACGGCAACGTCTTCCCCGAATGGAAAGGCAATCTATTCTATTGCTCATGGCATGGCGGAAAATTGATTCGACTCGAATTGACCCAAGACGGCTACCACTTGCGCAAAGCCGAGCGCATCGAAACAGGCATTGACAAACCCTGCCGCATTGACGCGGCGCAGGGGCCGGACGGGTATTTGTACTACGCGGACATCACGACGATTTACAAGGTGGTGCGGACAGAGTGATCGCGTAGTACAATACGTGAACCCGTGAGGTGGCTTATGGTTGTGATCAAAATCAGTGACGAGTATACGATCAGTATCCCTATTCCCTATCGGCAAATGCTCCCTGCCGGCCAGGAGGTTGCAGTCATAGCTGATCCCAGAGGCCGCTTAATCATCATGCCGATTGAGCAAATCCGCGCCGTGCTGATGGAAACATTCGGGATGTGGGCTGACCGCGCCGATGTGCCGGACAGTATCACATACATGGACGAGACCCGGCGTGGGCATCGGTTGAATGACATGGGATTGCGATCCGATGAAGCTAATTGACACCGACATCGTGATCGATCATTTCCACGGCCACCGCGCCGCCAGCGTCTCTGTGATTCTCCCCCTGCTCGGTTACTGCGCATCCGTAATCTTCAACCCCAACGCCGTCTTGAACCAATACCACGCTATCGCAATCAACTCGCGGCCTTCGCGAGAGAATCGCTCGACCGAATTCATGGGCCCGCTGAGCATCTGCGCCGGACTCGGGTATGCCGTGATGCCCGCGCGCTCAAACAGCATCACCGTCCGCGCCAAGTGGTAGCCGTCGCTCACCACCACTGCCGAACTCCATCCCCGTCCGCGCATGATCTCCGCGACGTAAAGCGACGTTTCCTCCGTGCTTCGCGCTTGCGTTTCCAACAAGACCGCACGCCCCGGCACGCCCAGCGATTGCGCGAGATCGCACGCGGCGGCGGCTTCGGTCGGCGGGTACGGGCCCAGCCCGCCGGAGCAGATGATCACCGGCGCAATTCCCTTTTCATACAACTCGACAGCCCACTTCGCGCGGCGTGTCAACGACGGCCCCGGCCGGCCGCTCCGATACACCCGCGAACCCAACACCACGATCACGTCTGCCGCTTGCGCCCGGTCCGTCATCCCGTATTGATCAATGGCGACAATAGAAGCCAGCGCCGACACGGCGACGATCGTGATCGCCCGTTTCCACCAATTGCGCTTGAACACTAGCCGCGTCCTTCGACTTCGCGGCAGAACAACACCGCCGCTCCGCTCAGGACGCTGATCGCTGCTCGCGTTCTACCCATCCTCCGTTGAATCCGTTTCATCCGTTGACGAAAAAAGGGCGCAGGCCTCCTCACAGAAACCCGCGCCCTCACCAACCATCTGCGTCAATCTGCGTTTATCTGCGTCCGATTAACACTCGCTATACCCGCACGCATAACACTTCCGGCAGCCCTCTTCGTTCACCATCGCCGCCTCGCCGCACGAGGGGCACAAGTCGCCAATCTGCAACGCCAACTGCGCGGACGCAGCCTGCGCGCCGCCTTTGGCTTCCGGCGCCGGTTCGAGCGATTCGGTTTCGATGTTGAGATAATCGCTCAACGCGCGGCCCACCGCGTCCGGCAGGCTGAGCACCCGGTTGGGGCCGAAGCCCATCGGCCGGCCGCCGCCGATCCCGTTTAACTGCCGAACCACTTCGGCCAACCGTTCGCGCGGCGTCACCGGCGAAGCCAGCCGCAGAATGTAAGACACCAATCGCCCAATCGCTTCGGACACGGCGAAAATTTCACTGCCAGCCTTGCCGGTGTTGATGAACACTTCAAACGGTTCGTTGCCGCCGTTGCGATTGATCGTCACGTACGACTTGCCCATCGGCGAGATGATCTGGACGGTTTCCCCGCGCAAAACATTGGGGCGCGGCTTCTTGCTTTCTTGGAACATGGGCAGCGGCGCGAGCGCAGCCCGTGCGGTCGGCTCTTTGGCCTTCGCCGTCGCGTGCGTCTCCAACACCACTTTTTGCCGCGAGCCGGTCACGTACACCGTCAACCCTTTGCAACCGAGTTCCCAAGCCAGCAGATAGGCTTGAGCAACATCTACTTCTGTCGCAGAACTCGGGAAGTTGCACGTTTTAGAAAGAGAATTATCAACGAATCTTTGAATCGCCGCCTGCATGCGCACGTGCTCTTCGGCAGTGATGTCCTGCGACACCACAAACACACGCCGGATTTGTTCAGGCACTGCGGCCACATCCTGACACGTGCCGTGGGCCATCACTTCCCGCACAATCTCTGCCCGCGCCGCTTCGCCGATGCCGGCCTCGATCAATGCTTTCTCAAACAACGGGCTGGTGTACGTCAACTGCAGATCCTTGCCGTTGTCGTTCACGTGGCGAATGTAGGCCAGCGCAAACGCCGGTTCGCACCCGTACGCTTCGCAGGCGGCTACCGTTGCAATCGTCCCCGTCGGGGCCACCGTCGTCTGGCAGGCGTTGCGGATTCCATGCTTCTTGATGCCTTCGACGACTGTCGGCCAATCAATGGCCGGGCGGCCGTGGTTGTGTTTGTAAGCCGTGAGCGGAGTCGGCGGCGTCCACTTCAAATCATCCGGATCGTACGTACTGCCCTTAATCGCCAGAAACGGCCCGCGCTCTTTCGCCAGTTCGACGCTGGTCAACATGCAGTGATAACGCACGAACTCCATCACTTGCGCCGCGAACTCCTCGGCTTCTGCCGATCCGTACCGGATACCGGCGTGAAACATCAGATCGCCCAGCCCCATGATGCCCAGCCCGATCCGCCGCGCGCGGTAAGCCGCCTCTTTCAACTGCGGCACGGCCGGCACGTAGGCATTGGCCGTCACCACGTCGTC
>CAYYCF010000313.1:0-3175 GCA_964470235.1 uncultured Anaerolineales bacterium
AGCACGATCTGCACCGACATATCCTCGCGCCCGCCAAACGCGCCGCCGATGGCCGGATAGATCACTCGGACTTTCTCTTCCGGCAATTGAAGGGCGTGCGCGATCTGCTCCCGATCTTCGTGCGCCCACTGCCCGGCCACCTGCACCGTCACCCGATCTTCTTCGTCAATGTACGCCAACCCGGCTTCCGGTTGCAGAAAGGCGTGTTCTTGGAACGGCGTTTGATAATATCCCTCGACCACCACTTTGGCGCGGGCAAACGCTTCAACCACATCACCTTTGCGGATGCGATAGTGGCAGAAAACGTTCGAGCCTTTTTCGGGGAATGTCAACGGCGCGCCGTCTTTCATCGCCTGGCGCGGGTCGGTGATCACCGGCAGGTCTTCCCACTCGATCTCGATGAGATCGCGCGCGCGCGTCGCGGCCTTTTCCGATTCGGCGATCACCAGCGCCACCTGGTCGCCCACGAATCGGGCCGTGTCCGCGCCCACCTTGTTCGAGCCCGGGCCGATCAACACCGGCTGATCGGGCATGATCAATCCGTATTCGTTGTTCGGCACGTCTTTCGCCGTGAATACGGCCACCACGCCTGGAAATGATTCTGCTTTGGACACGTCCAGCCGTTTGACGCGCGCGTGCGGCTTTCCGGCGAACAGTATCTTCATGTGCGCCATGCCAGGCATAGAAAGGTCGCCGGGGTACAGAGTCGCGCCCGTCACTTTGCCGACGGCGTCAACGCGAGCGATAGATTGACCAATTATTGACATAGGCTATTCACCGGCACTTCCGGATTTTTCGCCTGCCACCCGAATGTTTGCCCGAAGGCCCGCGCACGTCTCGCGGATCCGTGACGGGGCCGCGCAGAATACCGTAGACGATGGTGAGAAACGTAAAGAAGAAAATCGAGATGACCAGAGAAAAACCGACCGGAACAACGTAGGCCCCGAGAACGGGAATCTTTGCCGCCATCTGCGCCTGCAATGCGCTTACAGCGTAAGGCGGCACGGGAATGTATTGCACGAACGCGCCCTGCCGGTTCAGATCGAGAAACAATGCGGCGGCCCAGTACGATCCGCCAAATACAACGAAGAGCAATATGAATCCGATTCCGCGCCAGACCGGATTCAATCCTTTCTTTTTCGCTTCCGGCTTTTGCGGAGTTCCTGCGTAGGGCATGGCGTCTTATCTCCTTGAACGTCCGGCCTTGTCAAACGCGGCCAGAATCTTGTAATAGCCTGTACAGCGGCACAGGTTGCCGGTTATCGCTTGTTGAGCTTCCCACTTCGACGGGCGCGGCCGTTCTTCCAGCAACTTGGCGCCGGCCATAAGTAAGCCAGGCGTGCAATACCCGCACTGTACCGCGCCCTCGTCAACGAACGCTTGCTGGATCGGATGCAGTTTTCCGTTTCTCGACAATCCTTCTACCGTGACGATGTCTGTCCCGTGCGCCCGCGGCGCCGGAAGCAGGCAACTCATCACTGCCGCGCCGTCGAGGAACACGGTGCACGCCCCGCACTCGCCTTCGGCGCACCCTTCCTTCGTGCCGATCAATCCAACGTCCTCGCGCAACAAACGCAGCAGCGTCTTGTCGTTCGCGCCCGTGACCCGGTGCTCTTTGCCGTTGACGCAAGTGACGATGGCCTCGCCGCCGGTTTCAGTATGCGCCAGGGGTCTGACCAGGGGCGCGTGCGCGGCCCCGCGATTCCTGCCCCACAACATCACCGGCTCTTCCGGCAGCCAGCCGCGCTCCTCGCGCGCCGCAATCGCCCGAAGCGCGCGCGCCGTCGTGATGTTTATCATCTCGCTGCGGTATGCCGCCGTGCCGCGCACGTCGTCAATCGGTTGGGCGGCTTGCATCGCCAGCTTCGCCGTTTCCGCTATCACGTCCTCCGTCAGCTTCTTCCCGGCGAGAAACGATTCGGCCTCCGGCGCGCGCACAATGGTTGGCGCAACCGAACCGAGAGTGATTCTGGCCCGGGCAATCGTCTGATCGACGGGGCGGCCGTCAAAGCCTACGATGACTGCAACGTTCACCACCGAGATCGCCTGCGCCCGGCGAAGCGCAAGTTTGATGAACAGTCCGCGCTCGTCAGCCGTCATGGCCGGAAACGAAATGTCCGTCAACAGTTCGTCGTCGCCCATCGCCGTTTTGCGCACGCCGGTGTAAAACGCGGAAAGCGGCACGATGCGCTCGCCGCCTTTGGAGCGCAAAGTGACCGACGCGCCCAACGCCATCAACGGCGTGATGGTGTCGTTGGCAGGCGAGGCCGTGATCAGGTTTCCGGCGACGGTAGCGCGGTTGCGAATCTGCGGCGCGCCCACTTCCCAGCAGGCTTGCGCCAACGGCAATGCCCGTTCCCCGATGAGCTTCGAAGCGACGCACGCATTGTGCGTCACCAACGGACCCAGATGAATCACGCCCTGTTCGTCCAGCGTAATCCTATCCAGCCCCGGGACGCGGGTAATGTCAACAACGGTTTCGATCCCGCGCCGCACGCTGCGCTCAAGCTCAAGTATCAAGTCCGTCCCGCCGGCGATGACGCGCGCCTTCTCGCGCTCCGTGCCCAATAAGTCGAGCGCTTCCTCAATGGAAACTACACTGCGATAAGTATGCCACATAGACTCATTCCGATTCCCCTGACCCCTTCATCGATTCGCCCGAGCCGCCGCGCCGGAGCATGATGATCTCGGACAAAATACTGACGGCGATCTCTTCCGGCGTTTCGGCGTTCAATTCCAGCCCCATCGGCGCGTGAACGCGGGCGAGCTTTTCTTTGGAAACGCCGCGCTCCTCCAGCCGTTTGGCCGTCGTGGCCCAGCGCCGCCGCGAGCCAATCACGCCCAAATACGCATGCGGGGCATCGAGCAAGCCAGGCAAGCCGTCCACGTCCAGCGGCACGCCGCGCGTTGACAGCACAATGTACGTCTCAGTATTGAAAGCAAACTGCCGGGGCAGATCGGCCATCGCTATCGGCAAGTATTGGTCTGCATCGGGCGCCCACTCCAGCCTACAAAACTCGGCCCGGTCGTCCGACAGCGCCACGCGAAACCCCAGCCACTTGCCCAAATGCGCCAGGGCTTTGCCAACGTGTCCACCGCCAATAACGAGCAAGGTAGGTAACGGCTTGATCGGCTCCACAAAAATCTCCACTTCCCCGCCGCACACGCCGGGGTC
>CAYYCF010000314.1:0-3169 GCA_964470235.1 uncultured Anaerolineales bacterium
TGCGCCCGCTCTCGACAACTTCTACCAACTCGCGCCGCGGCCCGATGTCCCACGGCGCGCGAAAGCGACTATAGACAATCTCGTAGAACCATTTCATAGGAGCATCCTGTGACAAGTGACGCGTGTCGAGTGTTGAGGCGTGCGTCTATTCCTCGTCACGCGGCACTCTCCAAGGTGCGACGCACTCCAAAGGTCCCGCGCAGTTTGCGGGATGCGGAGTGCGTCGCACCTCAATTATCCACCCGCTTCCAAAATCTGCTTCAGTTTCGTGAGGTCGGCATCGCCTTGGCTTTGGAATTGCTTCATCAAGAGCGGCTCTGCCAGTTTGAAAAAGCCGCCTGGCGTTGCGTCAACCCATTGCGTCACGCGCGTGCCGCCCGCAACGGACTCCAACTCGGTCGCGCCCTGCATCGGAAACGGACTGTCAACGCCTTTCCACACGGATTTGTGCGGCGGGTCGTACGCGGTGACTTCGCCTTTCGTTTCCATCTTTTGCCCCATGAACTTGGCGACGTAGAGATACTTGGTGCCGATGGCGGTGGGTCCGTCCGTCAGCTTTTTCGCTTCGATGACGCTTTCGCTGTATTTGGACGCGTTGCTGATGTCGTCCAGATACGCCCACACTTTTTCGATGGGCGCGTTGATCACGATACTGTTTTCGATTTTTGGCATTTTGATTCTCCTTCGTTTCTTAGCCACAGAGGGCACAGGGGACACAGAGAAGAAAAACTTTTCGCCGCTCCGTGCGCTCTCTGCGGTCAAATTGATCCTACGGCGCTTTCTTGATGTACTCGTACAGCGCGCTCAAATCATCATCAGTCATCCGCGACGCGTTCTTCCACGGCATTCCTGCTGGGAATGCTTGACCGGTGGGTCTCACACCAGTGTGCATCGTTTGCGCGAATTGCTCGCGCGTCCACGTTCCGACAATTGGGCGTGGGTTGGGCACTGCGGGTCCCGCCGCAGATGCCGGCGTGCCGGTCATATCCTTTCCGTGACAGCCGCGGCACTCGCCGAACGTCGCGACGTACTTGCCGTACTCGGCGTTGATGCCTTTTGCCGGCGCGGTGATTACACCTTTATTGATGGGGTCGCCAGTCGGAAGCATCCCGGCGCCAGCAAGCATCGCGCCGAGTAGGTTGATGTCATCGCCGCCGGCTGTTTTGCTCTCCACCGCCGGCTGAGAGCGCAAGAACGCGATGATCGCTTTGGTGTCGTCATCGCTCAACTGGCGGTACGGCAGGAACGACATGAATGCCAAGAGCGTCCCGTCTTTGGTATAGCCGTGCCGAATCGCGCGGAACAATTCGCCATCGGTGCGCTCTTTCAGCACGCCGGCGGGCGTAAGGTTTCGCGATACGATCGAACCAATCGGCATCGGAATCTCTTGCGCAAAGTCAAAGCCGCCCGTCAGCGGAAATTCTTCTTTCGTGCCGTGACAGCCGGCGCAGCCGATGTACGCCAGATACTTGCCGCGCGCGATTTGCTCCGGCGTCCCTTCGACTTTGAGATTCGGTGCCGGCTCCGATGTTGGCACGTACATCTTCGCCAAGCCGCTGCCTGCGGCGAAGACGACCAACGCGAACACGAGCGTGAGCAAGCCGCTCACAATGACGCCGGGCCATTTGACGAACCAGCGTTTGGCTTTCCACGCGCGGAACGTCAGCCAGCCGGCGCCAACGGTGATAGCAATTAGAACGAGAAGGATGAGAATGTTTACGAACATTATGTTTGTCTCCTGAATGTAGACCGACGCGGTTTTCGCGTGGCGAACCGCGGACGAACTATTGATTTGCTCGCACGCTATCGCGCTGTGAGCCACACGCTTCTGTCTCGTAGAAGTACGCCGGTGCAGTGACCGTGATGTGGGTCTTCTCTCTGCCGTGCCATTGCCCCGGATTGGCTCACGCCTTCTGCGCAGGGTTGCGGCGATTTGAAGGCCGTTGTGAATATTGCCTTGGACTTTAAGGTGACTGTCACCGCGCGTATGGCGCTTGAATTTTCGGGTTTCCGTTGCGCGGTGACAGTCACCTACTTATCAAGTACCTGAAATAGCGTAATTTGCATGCCGTCGGGGTCTTGGAGCCGCGCGTTATGATCGCCCCACGGAGTAATGATTGGTGGATGAACTAACGTCGCCCCGTGGGCGAGTAACCGCTCCATAGCCGCCTTCAAGTCAGGCACTTGAAGCGCAAACCGAATCTGCCCGCTAATGCGTCGTCCCGTTTCGATTTGGTCAATCGTCTCTGCCTGTGCTTCGTCGAAAATCTCCAGGGTGGCGTTGCCCATGTTGAGGACGAGCGCCTGACCTTGACCGTTGTTCCAAATTGCGGCAGGTTCAATTCCGAGTCCATCGCAATAGAATTTTACGGATCGTTCATAATCACTGGTTGTGAGTGCGACGCGCAATTCAAGGATAGGATAGTTTGGGTTCGGTGCAGACATGTTAGGAAGTGAGCCTTTCGTAATTGATTTACCGTCAAGCTTTACGGAACAGGCGGATGCCGCCCCAAACCAGCCACACCAGTATGGCTAACATGCTCGGAATGTAAGTTACATAAATCAACGGGGCGAGGGCGGTGTTGTTCATCTTCGTATAATCGCCGCCGCCGATAGCCACGGCCACAAAGTTGAGCAACCCGAACACGCCACCCACGATGCCAGTGATTGCCAGCGCGCGGGGAAAATCGGCTTTGCCATTGAAAGCGAGTCCGGCGAGCAAAGGCGGCAGAGCAAGGCCTGTCAGAAAAGCAACGTTGTAGAGGTGATTCGGTGTAGCCGCCGTGAACAACGCAAGGATTGCGCCGCCGACGGTTGACAGTGTTGCGATGAGATTCAACGCAGACGATTCGGCGCGGTAGAGAGCAAAATAATACGCCGCTATCACGAGGAATCCGATCCCTACGAGCGCGGGCAGGGCAGCGGCGCCAAACATGATCAAGAGGCCGAGTATGGCGGCGATGCCGCCGTAACGAAACAGGTTATTGTTTGACATTTTATTTCTCCTTTGGTGAAAAATTATTTGAGTCATCTTCGGATGATGATTTCATCCATCGTTCGAGAAAAGCGACGAGTTCATCAAGATTTTTGAATCCGATACGCGCCTCCTGTTGTGAGTCCTGCAAACTGAAACGCCACGTCAGGTGTTGCCCATTTGCGCCGCATTCCT
>CAYYCF010000315.1:0-3131 GCA_964470235.1 uncultured Anaerolineales bacterium
ACGTTCCCGAACTGGAGCGCGACGTGACCGGATTGGCGATGATCGAGAAGCTGGCCGGGATCATGTACGGATAGCCGTGTGAGAACACATGCGTTTCAGTGAACTTGTGAAGCTGTTGGAAAAGAACGGCTTCCGGCTGATCAAGGAGCAAGGGTCTATTCGCTATTACACCAAGCCCGGTGTGGACAAGTTGATCAGGGTGGACTATCATGGCTCAAAGGAAGTGCCAACAGGCACGTGCAATGCGATTTTGAGAGCTGCCGGTTTGAAGGAAAGGAAGTGAGAGCATGTTGGGACTCAAATATTCTCTGATCATTGAAGCTACGGAAGACCCCTCCTTCTTTGGTTTCTACTCGCCTACGCTCGAAGGTTTCACCGGAGTCGGCCACTCCGTAGAAGATTGCATGTACAAAGCCCGGTGGGGTATGGAGGAACACATAGCTTTATTGGAAGAAGAAGGTCTGTCAGTGCCGGAACCGGAAGGCCGTCCCACCGTGATGATTCAAAACGAAGAGCAGATGGCGGCGGCATAAAGCCACGAAAGGACTCCCAATGTCTTCAATCGAAACCTCTATGCGCGCTTACCTCAAAGCGCATCCGGATCTCAAGTTCCTATTTTTTGGCGGCAAGGGCGGCGTGGGCAAAACGGTTTCCGCCGGGGTGACGGCGCAGTGGCTGGCCTCGCAGGGCAAGCGCACGCTGTTGGCCTCCACCAATCCGGTGCACAGCTTGTCGGGCCTGCTCAGTCAAGACGTGTTCGGCAAGCACGCGCCGGTGAACGGCGTGCCGAACCTGTGGGCGTTCGAAATCGACACCAAAGACACCATCGAGCGCAGTAAAGTTGAAATCCGCGAAAAGATTCAGTGGTTTCTCAAATTCGCCGACATCTCCACTCAGGCCGACGCCTTTGTCGAGTCGGCCACGATGAACCCCGCCTTTGAAGAAAGCGCGATGTTCGAGAACATGGTGGACTTGATGCTCAAGGGCGAATACGACTCTTACGTGTTCGACACCGCGCCCACAGCCAACGCCCGCCGCTTGCTGGGCATGTCCAAAGTGTATTCGCTGTGGGTGAACAAAATGCTCAAGAGCCGCGAAGAGGCGCGCGGCCTGCGCGAACTGCTGTCGTTCACCAAGAAGAAAGAAGCCGACCCGCTCATGGACTATTTGATTTCGTTCCGCGACCGGATGGAACAGGCGCGCGTGCGGCTCACCGACCCCGGGCAGACGGCCTTTTTCTTCGTCACTTTGCCGGAAGCCCTGCCCATCGCCGTCATCACTCGCTTCATCGGCTGGTTTCACGAGTTCGGCATTCCGGTGGGCGGCGTGGTCGTCAACATGCTCATAGACAAGTCGCAGGTCAAAGCGGATTCGCCGGAGTTCGTCCGCAACCGGGTGGCGATGCAGGATCGCTACATGGAGGACATTTGGCAGCGGTTCGACGGCATGGTGCGGGCGACCGTGCCGCTTTATGAAACGGAAGTGCGCGGCGTGGACTCCATGCGGCGGATGGGCGAGGCGTTATTTGTTTGAAGGCGGCGGCGCATGTTGCGCGAGCGCGATGTCACTGATATGATGTTTTGACCTATGCGCTCACAAACGTTCACCCAACTCACCCCTCACATCTTCAGACTCGAACAGCCTTTCCGCGCACCGGTCGGCGTGTGGCTCGTCAAGAGCGGCGACGGTTGGTTTGTGATTGACGCCGGAGCGCCCTCCTTTGAGGACGCTCTTTTCGAGCAGATTTTGAAACAGACCGGCGGCGCGCGCCCCAAACTGCTCATCCTCACCCACGGCCACCTCGACCATGCCGCCGCCGCCCAGCGCATGCACGACGAATGGCGCGTGCCGGTGGCCGCCGGTCGTTTGGAAATACCCTACCTCACCGGCCCCCAGCGTTACAACAAAATCCCAGCGGACTCTTTTCTTTACCGCCTGCTCCAGCTTTCGCCGCCGCCGATGATTGGCCGCAACGCGCGCTACCCGCTGGACGAGGGCATGCGCCTCGACGGGCTGGAAGTGTTTCACGCGCCGGGCCATGCGCCGGGCATGGTGGCGCTATTGCACCACGCCGACCGGGCGTTGATCTGCGGCGACGTTTTCTTGAGCCGGGGCGGCAAAGTGAGCGACCCGCTAGGTCCCTTCACCTACGACATGAAACTCAACCGCCAATCGCAGGCCAAACTCGCCGCGCTGGATTTCGACCATCTCTTCCCCAGCCACGGCCCGCCGCTGATGAACAGCGGCCGCCAGCAAGCACAGGCCTGGGTACAGAAGCGTTCAACAAAGTGAGACAACGGATGCAACGGATGTAAACGGATGTCTTTTTGAAATCCGTTATATCCGTTTCATCCGTTGTCAAGAAAGAGGACTGATTATGGACTTAGGACTGAAAGATAAGATCGCCTTCGTCGCGGCGGCCAGCAGGGGGTTGGGCGCGGCCACTGCCCGTCAACTGGCGCGTGAGGGCGCGAAGGTCGCCATCAACTCCCGTGATGCCGCTAAACTCAACGCCACCGCTGAAACCATTCGCACAGACTCCGGCGCGCAGGTGATCGCCATCCCCGGCGATGTCACTTCGCCCGCCGACATCGAGCGCATGATCGGCGAGACGGTCAAGCAGTTTGGCGGCCTCGATATTTTGGTGACCAACTCCGGCGGCCCGCCGGCCGGGCGCTTCGACGACTTCGACGACGATGCCTGGCGCAAAGCCACCGACCTCATGATCATGTGCGCCGTGCGCCTGATCCGCGCCTCGCTGCCGCACTTGCGAAAGTCGAAAGCCGCCTCCGTCCTCACCCTTACCTCGATGTCAACCAAACAGCCGCTGCCCAACCTCGTGCTGTCGAATTCGATCCGCCTGGCGGTGATTGGCCTGACGAAGAGCCTCGCCCTCGAATTGGGCAATGAGGGCATCCGCTTCAATAGCATCCTTCCGGCCTTCACCGAAACCGAGCGCATCGTCGAATTGATGACCGACCGCGCGAAACGCACCGGCGCGACGGTGGAAGAGGAGATCAAAAAGCAAGCGGCCACGAGTCCGTTCGGGCGCATGGGCACGCCGGTTGAATTTGGTAACGTCGCCGCCTTCCTCTGCTCGCCCGCCGCGTCGTATCTCACCGGCGTCATGC
>CAYYCF010000316.1:0-3128 GCA_964470235.1 uncultured Anaerolineales bacterium
GCCAGGGTGTCAAACACGCTCTTCTTCTTCTTGGCCGCCGCTTCGCCCTCGAGCGTTTTGCCAATCTCTTTGAGGAGTTTCTTTTGATCGGCGGTGAGGGAGGTGGGGACGGAAACGGTGATGATGGCAAATTGATCGCCGCGCCCGTTGCGCTGCAAATGCTGCACGCCGCGCCCGCGCATGGGGAACACGACACCGGGCTGTGTGCCGGCCGGAATCTTGACCTTTTCTTGGCCGTCAATCGTAGGCACGCTCACTTCTGCGCCGAGCGCGGCTTGCGCGATGTTGACGCCGAATTCCAGCCAAATGTCGTCGCCGCGCCGGCGGAAGAACGGGTGCGGTTCGACGTTGAGGATCACGTATAGGTTGCCGTCCGGACCGCCGCTGCTGCCGGGTTCGCCTTCGTTGGAGAGTCGAATCTGTGTGCCGGTGTCCACGCCGGCCGGGATGTTCACGATCAAGCGGCGCGAGTTGCGAACTTGCCCGCGCCCTTTGCAAGTGTGACAGACGGTGGCGATCGTTTCGCCCAGCCCGTGGCAGGCGGGGCAGGTGGTGACGTTGACCATCGAGCCGAGGAAAGTCTGCCGCACTTGCCGCACTTCGCCGCTGCCTTTGCAGGTGGCGCAGCGCACGGGCGTGGTGCCGGGTTCGGCGCGGCTGCCGGCGCACGTAGGACAGGTTTCGGCGCGTGACACTTCGATTTCTTTTTGCGCGCCGTGCACGGCTTCGTCAAACGATATGCTCAGGTCATAACGCAGATCTGCGCCGCGCCGCGGGCCGCGCCGGGTGCTGCCGCGCGAGCTGAAGCCTGCGCCGAAGAATTGCTCGAAGATGTCGCCGAAATCGCCGAAGCCGGAGTAGTCGCCCGCGCCCGCGCCGCCCTGAAACGCGGCATGGCCGAAGCGATTGTATGCGGCGCGCTTCTCGTCATCCGAAAGCACGCTGTAGGCTTCGCTGACCTCTTTGAATTTTTCCTCGGCGCCGTTATCTTTGTTGATGTCCGGGTGATACTGCTTCGCCAGGCGGCGATAGGCCGACTTGAGGTCGTCTTTCGACGCCTCGCGTCGAACGCCGAGGATGTCGTAGTAGTCGCGTTTGGCTGCCATGCAGGTAAACAGGGAAACAAGTAAACAGGTAAACAGGGATCAAACTGTGTACCTGTTTACCTGTGTACCCACCTACGCTTCTTTGTACTCCCCATCCACCACGCCGTCATCGGATGGGCCGCTGCTGCTGCCGCCCGGGCCGCCGCCGGGTTGGCCGCCCGGGCCGGGGCCGCCGGTTTGTCCGTAGGCCGCCGCGCCCAACGCTTCGGTCGCTTTGTAAAGGGCATCGGTCGCTTTGCGAATGGCGTCGGTGTCCGCGCCGTTGAGCGCCGTGCGCACGTTTTCGATCTTGCTCTGCACGTCGGATTTTTTGCTGGCGTCGGCCTTGTCGCCGAGATCGTTGATGGCGCGTTCGGCGACATAAATGGCCGAGTCGGCGGCGTTGCGGGATTCGATGGATTCGCGGCGCTCGCGGTCTTCCGAGGCGTGCGCTTCGGCCTCTTTGCGCATCTTTTCCACTTCGTCTTTGTTGAGTCCGGACGAGGCGTGAATGGTGATGTGCTGCATGCGCTGTGTGGCTTTATCCTGCGCGCTCACTTTGAGAATGCCGTCGGCGTCAATATCGAAGATCACTTCGATCTGCGGGATGCCGCGCGGGGCGGGGGGGATGCCGTCGAGGATGAACTTGCCGAGCGATTTGTTGTCGGTTGCCATCGGGCGCTCGCCCTGCACCACGTGAATCTCGACCGACGTTTGCATGTCGGACGCGGTGGAGAAGATTTGACTCTTTTTGGTGGGGATGGTGGTGTTGCGTTCGATCAGGGGCGTCGCCACCCCGCCCAGCGTTTCGATGCTGAGGGTGAGAGGCGTGACGTCGAGCAGAAGCACGTCTTTCACTTCTCCGCCCAGCACGCCGGCTTGAATGGCCGCGCCGATGGCTACCACTTCGTCGGGGTTCACGCCTTTGTGCGGCTCTTTGGCAAACGTCTTGCGGACAATCTCCTGCACGGCGGGCATGCGCGTCATGCCGCCGACCATCACCACTTCCTGAATGTCGGCCGGTTTGAGTTTGGCATCGCCCAACGCCGCCTGCATCGGGCCGATGGATTTCTGAATCAAATCTTGCGTCAATTGCTCCAGCTTGGCGCGGGTGAGGGTCAGCGTCAGATGCTTGGGGCCGCTGGCGTCGGCGGTGATGAAGGGCAGGTTGAGTTCCGTCTGCATCACGGTCGAGAGTTCGATCTTCGCCTTCTCGGCGGCTTCTTTCAAGCGCTGCAGCGCCTGGCGATCCGAGCGCAGGTCAATGCCCTGATCGCGCTTGAATTCGTCGGCGGCCCACTCGATGAGGCGCTGATCGAAATCGTCGCCGCCGAGGAAAGTGTCGCCATTGGTAGAACGCACTTCAAACACGCCGTCGCCGACGGAGAGGATGGACACGTCGAACGTGCCGCCGCCCAAATCGTACACAGCGATGGTCTCGTCTTTCTTCCGGTCGAGGCCGTAAGCCAGCGAGGAGGCGGTCGGCTCATTGATGATACGCATGACTTCGAGTCCGGCGATGCGTCCGGCGTCTTTGGTCGCTTGCCGCTGCGAGTCGTTGAAGTAGGCGGGGACGGTGATGACCGCCTGCGTGACCGGCTCGCCCAGATAGGCTTCGGCATCCAGCTTGAGCTTGGCCAGAATCATGGCGCTGATTTCGGGCGGCGAGTATTCTTTGCCGCCCATGTGCACGCGGATGTCGCCGTTGGGGGCGGCGGTCACTTTGTACGGCACGAGCTTGAGGGCGCGCTGCACTTCGGGGTCGTTGAACTTGCGCCCCATGAAGCGCTTGATGGAGAAGATGGTGTTCTCCGAGTTCGTGATCGCCTGCCGTCGCGCCACTTGCCCGACGAGCCGCTCGCCGGTCTTGGGGTTAATGGCTACGACCGAAGGGACGAGCCGCGATCCTTCGGAGGAGGTGATGACGACCGGCTCGCCGCCTTCCATGATGGCGACGACGGAGTTGGTGGTGCCGAGGTCAATGCCGATGATTTTGCCCATGATGAATATTCCTCTGACAGATATACAGGTAGACACGTAGAC
>CAYYCF010000317.1:0-3106 GCA_964470235.1 uncultured Anaerolineales bacterium
GGCTTCCGCCGGAGTTGACGGATCGAGCGCCGGCACTTTGGCCGTCAACGCCAACAAGCGCGAATCTTGTTCCGTCTGCGAGGACATCGGGCCGGGATCATCGCACGGCACGATCACAAACCCGCCGACCACGCCGGTGTAGGCCGCGCTGAACAACGGGTCGGCGGCGACGTTGAGGCCGACTTGTTTCATCGCGGTCGCGGCGCGGAGTCCGCTCCAACTGGCGGCGAGCGCAATCTCGAAGGCAACTTTCTCGCTCGCGCTCCACTCGGTATAAATATCGCGATTCAGTTTTTTCTTGAACTTCACGACACCGGCGAGTATTTCGGAGCTGGGCGTGCCGGGATAAGCTGTCATGACGCGGCACCCGCTCCGCACCATACCGAGAGCAATTGCATCGTTGCCGAGGAGGAGTTGAGTCATAATTCATCCGGGTAGAGACGTTCCGGCGGAACGTCTCTATTCGTCGAACACAAACACTGGTTCTTGATACAAACGAATCTTGTTGGCTTGCAAACGTTTGAGAATTATTTCGTTCAGCCAGGCGTTCTTCTCTTCGAGGGACTGTTCGTCCGTGAACATCTCTAGCGGCACATCCATGCCCAGCGCGCGTCCGGCCACGACGTGGCGCGTGATGCCCATCGGCAGTTTCGAACCGCTTATCGCGATCTGTGTGATCTCGGACGGCGAGTAGGTCGGAAAAGCCATCACTGCCGTCAACTGCGGATATTCTTTGACGAGCGCGGGCATGTCCAGTTCGACAATGCGATGCACTTCGGTTTTGCCGCGGTACTCCGCCACCAAGCGGCAGAGCAGGTCGGCCTGCTGGTTGCCGTTGGCTTTAGGGTCGTCGCACAGCACGCCAAACCACTGGCCGTTGCGCATCGCGACACAAGCAATAATCTCGCGCGCGCCGAGCATCAAGCACCCGGCCTCTGCGTCCACCGCTTGAAGCGTGACGCCGTCCACATCGGCCAGCGTGGCCAACAATCGGTTGTGCGAGAGTCCGGCCAGCGCGTGATGCCATACGCCGACTTGAATCGCATCGGAGTAGTAATCTACGATCTGCACCAGGACATCGCGGTAACCCATCTCGCGCAGGGCAGTGGTGCGCGTCGCGCCATCGAGCACGATGAAGCAATCGCCCTGTTGGGCGACGAGCGGCGGATTGCGCAGTTTCCCGTCGTGCTTGAGGGAGAGGATCAACCGCTTGGCGCGGAAGGGATCATCCTCTTCATGCAGAAGCATGCGATCAAGCGGAACGAATCGCAGTTGAATGGCGGACGGTTCGAGTTTCATCGGGCGGACCTAACCCCACCCGGCGCTGACCGCGCTTCGCGGTCAGCGCCACCCTCCCCTTCCCTGAAGGGACGGGGAGGGCCAGGGAGGGGATAGGTTAGATATTGATCACGCCATCGCCGGGACTTTCGGCAGATGCGTCATGGCCTCTTCCACCATCTTAGCCGGATACGCGTAATCTTCCAGTTTGCCTTGATGGTAGGCCTCGTAGGCCGTCATGTCGAAGTGGCCGTGCCCGGAAAGGTTGAAGGCGATCACTTTCTTCTGACCCTTCTTCTTGCATTCCAACGCCTCGTCAATGGCAACACGGATGGCGTGCGCGCTCTCCGGGGCGGGGATGATGCCTTCCGCCTTCGAGAACTGCACCGCCGCGTCAAACGTGGCCAGTTGCTGCACTGCCCGCGCTTCGATGTCGCCGTGGTCCACCAACGCGCTGATACTCGGCGCCATGCCGTGATACCGGAGTCCGCCGGCGTGGATGCCAGGCGGCACGAACGTGTGGCCGAGGGTGTGCATCTTGACAATCGGCGCCATCGCCGCCGTGTCGCCGAAGTCGAACGTGTACTTGCCCTTTGTCATTGTGGGGCACGACGCCGGCTCGACCGCAATCACGCGGATGTTCTTCTTCTCGGTGAATTTCTTCCACAAGAAGGGATAGCTGAATCCGGCGAAGTTCGATCCGCCGCCGGCGCAGCCGATGACCATGTCGGGGTATTCGCCCGCCATTTCCATTTGATCCAGCGCTTCCAGGCCGATCACCGTCTGGTGCATCAGCACGTGGCCCAGCACCGAGCCGAGCGAATACTTCTTTGCGCCGCCGCTGGTCGCCGCCACTTCCACCGCTTCCGAAATAGCGATACCCAGTGAACCGGGAGAGTCGGCGTTTTCACTCAGCACTTTCGTGCCGTACTGCGTGTGATTAGTCGGGCTGGGGAATACCTTGGCCCCAAAGTTCTCCATGATGATGCGGCGATACGGCTTCTGGTGATACGACACTTTCACCATGAAGACTTCCAGATCGATCCCGAAGAAGTTGCAGGCCATCGCCAGCGCGCTGCCCCACTGGCCGGCGCCGGTTTCGGTGGTGAGGGCTTTCGTGCCGGCCTCTTTGTTGAAGAAAGCCTGGGCCACGGCCGTGTTCGGTTTGTGCGATCCAACGGGAGAGACACCCTCGTACTTGTAGTAAATGTGCGCCGGGGTGTCGAGCATCTTTTCCAGACGCACGGCGCGGTACATCGGCGTGGGCCGCCACAGTTTGTACACTTCGCGCACCGGTTCGGGGATTTCGATCCAGCGCTCCGGGCTGATTTCCTGCATGATGATGTTCATCGGAAACAGCACGCCCAAGAAGTCTGGCGTCACCGGCTCCATCGTGCCCGGATGCAGCACCGGCTGCGGCGGCACGGGCATATCGGCGTTGATGTTGTACCAGGCTTTCGGCAGTTTACTTTCGTCGAGCAAGTATTTATGTTGATCGGTCATGGTGTCCTCCTGCCCCCCCGGCAAGAAACTTGGAAGCATGTCAACGGGATGTGATGTTGCGATTGACGTCTGTTTCCGGTGCCGCCCTCCTTTACTGTCGTTTGCGCGTGTACAACGTGACGAACTGCCGGCAGATCACCAACCGGCAGTCGGTGCACTCCTCGCTGACTTCCTCCGGTAAAACCGTCTCGGTGCGCACCTCATATCCGAGCGACTGGTACAACTCGGAGTATTCGGCCAGCCGCCCGCCGTCGGCCATGAAACGGCGCTCCCAACCCTCGGCCGCCAGTTTGGGGTTTGCCGGCCGCTCGAACTCCGGCATGCG
>CAYYCF010000318.1:0-3102 GCA_964470235.1 uncultured Anaerolineales bacterium
GATCGGGCCCGCTTTCACGATCGCACCCCTTGCGCCCGCTCCAACGCCCCTCTCCCCGCAAGAGCCTTGAAGGGCAGGAGTTCCCGATACCCACAACTCAAGTAAGTTCCATTTTTCTTAAGCCGGCTTGCGCTTCAGCAGGAAAGCCTGGATGGCATCCTGCACGACTTCACCGCGCTGGTTCAGCACCTGCAGCTGACGCTTCATCACCCCGCGATCCGGGCGCGACGTCTCGCGCTTCTCCAGCACCTTGATCCGCGCGTGGATGGTGTCGCCTGCTTTGACGGGATTGGTGAACTTCAAGCTGTCGAATCCGAGAAACGCGATGATGGTGTCGTCATACAGATGAAGCTGGAACAGCAGGCCGGCCGCGATTGCGTACACCAGCGGTCCATGCGCGATGCGCGTGCCAAACTGCGTTTTTTTGCAGTACTCCTCGTTGCTCAAGAGTCCCGAGTTTGTCCCGGGTTTCGCCTCATGAGGCCAGGCGGAACATCTCCATTTTACGATGGTCTTGCCTTTCGACGATGAATTTCGCGAGGGAATTGCGTTGGACGGCATTCAAGAGAAATTCGGGCAGGCTCTGGCGTAACGCATTGGCAACAACCAACTCAGAGGGAGGGATACCGGGGCGGATGGTTCGGAGCCAGGAGCCGAAGGAGTTCCAGACGAGCTGGGGAAAGGCCACTGCCAGGTACTGAAGCAATCCCTGACAGACGACGCCGGCCTGGATGAAGACATGATAAGCATGGATCTTGCGTTTGATGGCGTTGCGGTATTCGAGCGACTCGCGATGAAGATGTTGATTACCGTTTTGGGGGCGAAGCGGCTTCATGTCTTGCATCCAGAAGTGGTAAGTGAATGACCCGATCACCTGCGCGGCCTGTTTGAAGCTGTGTTCGATCTTGAAGCGCAGCCCATAGAGGCGAATGATCTCGATGGCACTCAAGGAGAGGTCGGTGCACATCAACAGCAAGGAGCCTCGGGAAGGATGAATGACGGCCACGAAGCGCACGAGCCGGCCGGCCGGACGCCACAGCAAATCGTAGACCCGATACTGGATCGTGACGTGGTGCTCGCCATAGACAGGGCTCGGGGCGCGTTGCATGGCCTCGAGATCCTTGAGCAAGGATTTGAGCTTGATCTTCTTGCCATAGAGTTTGGGGCGGCCTCTTTTCTTCGGACCCTGCCGCACATGCGGCGCGTAGGCGACCGCATTGGACCTCACTCGGGTGACCAGGTGGTCGTTCCGATCGAGCAAACCCCTGATGATCTTACGAGCCGCATAGTACGCATCGGCCACGAAGTAGAACGGATCCTCGATCGCGACGATCGCGAGCAGCGCGAGCATTTTGTCGAGCAAGGTACGCCGATCGCGATTAGACCATACCAGACCCTCGTGAATGCGCATCGCCAGCGGTACCGCGAAGACACTCTGAGCGGCCTGCACGAGCACGCTGACTGCCTGAAGCGAGTGCCCCATGATGTATTCGGCCTTGTTCGATCCTGACTGCTGATGCAGTAGCTTTACGCCGGGCATCTTCTTGCCGCGCTTGGGTATCTTGATGCCGTCGCCGACCAGGACCCGCCGGCCATTCACGCGCAGCGGCTCAGGGAACAGCCGCAGCACCGCCTGTGTCCACAGTGCCGAGAGCCGATCGAGCTGCACGGCGTTGCTATGAAAGCTATCGAGGAGCTTATTGTAGAAGCGGGCCCGTAGCTTCAGCGCCCGCACGATGCTGGTCACACCCAGCAAGTCCGTACGCACCGTCAAGCCTGCCACGGCCGTGGCGAACCACATGAAGCTGCGCAGGCGCGAGAACGCCGGGCGCAGCCACCCGATCGCGTTCCACCAGGGAATCCACAGCGACATCGGCCCCTCCCGCTGGTTGTTGTCAATATAGTATAGCATGTGTATGCTATACCAATGACAACCAAACGCCTCGATGAGATCCGAAAACGCATTGACCGGATCAAGGCAGAACTGGCCGCAATCGATGACATGCGACCGGGCTCGCTCACCCGCCAGTACAAAGATCCTGCGAGCCAAAGCGGGTCCTACTACCAGCTCAGCTATACGCGGGAGATGAAGAGCCGAACCGAATACATTGCGCGCGACTGCCGGCGCGAGGTGCGCCGCCAGATCGGCAACTACCAGCGCTTCAAAGCCTTGAGCGCAGAATGGATCGCCTTGAGCATTGAGCAGAGCCGCTTGAAGATGAAACTGGCGCGCAGACCCTAACCGAGCAGTGGTATGCTCACCTCATGGGCAAGCAGCGTCAGACGCATCTCTTTGAGGATAATCCCTTCGTCGAGGATTTTCTCGAATGGATGGATTCCTCTGAAGGCGAGCTTTCCCGTGAAGTGCTCGATACCGTTTGGCCCTTGCTGGAAAAAGCCGACGTGGATGCCAAGAATCGCAAGATCATTTGGGAAGATGGGAAAAGGCTTTCGATTACTGAATCCGTGCAGCGCATTCACGCAGACCACCCGGACTTTCCGATCGAGCTGATCGAAGAGCATCTGATCGGATGGCTCGAGATGGAATTTGCACCACCCAACTATTCTCAGAAGCAATTGGACGATCTAGACCGGCTTACCGAGAAGTGGATCGATGATCACGAGCGGCAAGCCGAGGCCGCCCGAAAACGCGGGAGAACTCGGCACTCTTGAGTTTAGCCGATGATCGACCTGTATTGCGAGCGCATTGGGGCCGGACTGCTCGCCGAGCCGATCAACGCTTTGACCAACGCCGCGTTCTTCATTGCGGCGTGGGCGGCCTGGTCCTTCGCCCGCCGCTCGCATCGCCTTTCGACCGGCATCTGGGTGCTGATTGTATTGTCGATCACAATCGGAACCGGCAGCGCGCTGTTTCACACGTTTGCCAGCGCTTGGGCCAGAGTCCTCGATGAGGTCCCGATCCTGCTGTTTCAGCTTTGCTACCTGTGGCTGTATGCCCGGCGCATCATGAAGCTGCGGACCCTCGTCTCTGCCGCGGCGATAGCGGCATATATGGCCGTCGCCTTCCTCGGCAGGCAATTCCCGCATCTGCTCAACGGCTCGCTCGTCTACGCGCCGGCGTTTATTCTCTTACTGGGCTTG
>CAYYCF010000319.1:0-3099 GCA_964470235.1 uncultured Anaerolineales bacterium
GCCGCACGGTGACCAGCCAGAAGTTGCGCGCGCTTTGCAGTTGTTCGACGACGCGGTTCCACGGCACCATGCCCTCCTCGTCGTCGGGGATGCCATATTCTTTCTGAGTCTGAATCCGGCTGCGCGCCGGTTCGGCGTTGAGCATGGGAAATATCGCCTTACCACTCACCGGCGTAACGGGGCGAATACGGGGTACATTGCGTTTGCCCGTAGGCCCATTTCAATTCAATCAGTTGCCGGAGATGAAGCAGATCGTGCGCCGCCCACGATACGAGCAAGTCGCCCGCTGTTAACCCTTCCAGCGGTGGATGCTGATAACGAGCCCCCAATTCGCCCCGTCCAGCTTTCTCAACCACTCCAGCGAGTTTTGGCGTTCGTGTAGATAGCTGGCAACTGATTCGCCCAGATCGCGCTGATTGTACGCCCGCTCCGTCACCCACTTTTGCGGCGCGATGGGCGCCCAAACCCCCGCCGCCCCGAACAGCAAATGCCGTATGCGCGCCGGGAAGTCTTCGCGCTCTTCATCCACCAGATGGTTGATCACTTCCAATAGTGACCAGTCATCCGGCGCGGGTTTCCATCTCGCCTGATCGCCGCCAATGCCCTCGACCAGACGTTGGATCGCGGGTGCGTTCGCCGATAGTTGATTGAGGCAGTAGGTGAAGTTCATTTGGGCTCCGGGCAATCAATGGAATTGAAATTACTACGGCACGAGGTCGCCCGCCGCCCGCGCCGCATCTGCTCCGTTAGCATCTTCCAAAACCACGCACACGGCGCGTTTGCCGTCGGGCGTGTAGCCGACGAACCAGCCAATCGTCGCGCCGCCGGTGATGGTTGGCGCGGTGGCGGTGTAGCCCGGCATCGGAAGATTCAAAGTCGTCGCGCTGATTTCGAATTTGGCCCATAGGCGGTCGGTCACGTCGGGCGGCAGAATGGCAACACGGTGGCCTGATGCCGACTGCTCACTCCATCCGGACGGCGATTGAACCGCGGCGATCAGCCGGGGCGCGGGCATCTCGCCGTCCCCCGCGACGGCGGCGGCGAGCAGCGCCATTTGCAGTGGTGTAACTTTTTCGCCGTTTGGATCAGCGCGCGTTGGGATGGGAAGTTCGGGCGCGGCCGCCAGGTCGAGGGTGGGCGGGAAAAGTTCGAGCATCGCGCCTGGCGGATAGAGGCCGAGCGTGGCGCGGTTGAACAACGGCCCGGCGTCGTCTTCGGCGATGGATTCAAAATCCAATTCCAATTGAGCGGCGTCGAAAGTCGGGGAGGAAGTAAGGGCGAGAATGTCGCCGTTGTACACGTCCACGACTACAACCGCCCCGGCGCGCGCGCCCAGCGCGGTGAATGCCGCCCGTTGTAGTTCGAGGTCGAGAGTCAACCGCACGTCGCGCCCGATCTGCGGTTCGCCCAGCAGGTCGTATCGCCACCATTTTTCCAAATCACTCAGCCAGGCTTCGCCGCGCAAGATCGAGTCGGCGGCGGATTCGATTCCGCTGAGGCCGTAGCGAAACGAGGCGTACCCCACCCCGTGGGCCGCGGACGGTTCGGGGTACAGCCGGGTGTAATCGCCAGGTTGCCCGGCGGACTCGGCCAGGGCCGCGCCGTTCCGATCCAGAATGCGCCCGCGTTGAATACGGTCGAAGGCGATCAACCGGCGCGGGTTGTCTTGCCGATCAATCAGCGGCTCGCGCTCGATCAGACTCCAGTAGCCCGAGGCCAGGGCGAGGGCGGTGAAGGCGGAAAGAAAAAAGGCGGCGAGGTGGCGGAGAGGCGTCACGAGTCACGAATTTGCATCGTCCGAAAGTTTTAGTAACAGGCCGACGATGATGAAGTGCGCGAGCAAGGACGAGCCGCCGTAGCTGAGGAAGGGCAGGGTGACTCCGGTGAGCGGCAGAACTTTAATTACGCCGCCGATAATTAACGTGGCTTGCACGCCGACGAGCGCGGAGAGGCCGCCGGCCAGCAACCGGCGAAACGTCCCGCGCGCCAGCGACGCGATCCGGAGCCCCCGCAGAACAAAGGCCGCCACCAAAATAATGGCGGCCAGGCCGCCGATCAACCCCCATTCCTCGACGATGGCCGCGAACACAAAATCGGAATGCACCACCGGGATCACGGTCGGGGCGCCGATTCCGAGTCCCTGCCCGAACAGGCCGCCGTTGGCGACCGAGATCAGCGATTGCACGATCTGAAAGGATCGCCCGGAGGGATCGGCGAAGGGATCGATCCAAGCGTCAATGCGCAAACGCACCACTTCAAATCGAAAAAGAAAGTACGTGGCCGCCGCGCCCAGCGCCAACAACACGCCGCCGGTGAGGACGTATCGCTTCAATCCAGTGGCGAGATACAACATGGCGACGAAGGTGGCGAAGACGAGCGAGCCGGTGCCGAGGTCGCGCTGCGAAACGAGCAGGATGAGGGAAAAGGCCCAGACCAGCAGAAGCGGCGCGAGGAAGGTCAGCTGCCGGCGCAGGGGCGAGGCGGCCATCGCCGGAGCGTCGCGCTGATCGGCGAGATAGGCGGCGACGAAAACGACGAAGAGGAGTTTGAGGCCTTCGGAGGGTTGAAAGTAGACGCCGCCCCCGCCGAGCCACAGCGCCGCGCCGCCGCCCGAAGGGTTAACGCCGAACAATAGCGTGAGCGCGGTGAGGCCGAGCGCGCCGACGAGCCACAGGTAACGATAGCGTCGTAGCCAGCGCAGATCGCCCGGCGCATAAACGACGGCCAACATCGCGGCGATGCCGACGACGAGCCAAGCCGTCTGGCGCAACCCGAACGCCGGGGCGAGCCGCCAAATGAGAACCAACCCCCAGCCCGACAAAAACAGAACTAGCGGGAAGAGAAGCGGATCGTGTTTTGGCAAACGACGGGCGAGCGCGGCCTGGCCGACGGCGGCGGCGAGCGCCCACACGCCCATTGAGATGACGTAGCCGACGCGAAACCGGCCCGCGCTCCAATCGGCCAGCCGCGCGGCGGGCGCGATGGACAGCGCGGCGAACGCGGCCAGGAGAAATGCGAGGGCAACGATGAGAAGAATGGTTTCTTGCTGGCGGATAGCGCGCATGATCAAAATCCCAAATCCCAAGAGCCAAATCCCAA
>CAYYCF010000320.1:0-3092 GCA_964470235.1 uncultured Anaerolineales bacterium
CGCCGCGCATTGCCTCGAGAAACTTCTGCAGGCCGTCTCGATTCCGCGCCAGTTTCGACATCATGAGCTCAAACACGGGCGGCCTGAACAACCGTAGCGCGTCGGCGTCGTGCCGGTACAGCTTGAATTCGTGATTGCGCGTGTTAGAACTCTCGCGCACTGTTTCGCTGAAAGCGACTTGGAAGAACAACCTCACCTGATCGTTCTTGATGCCGCCAATGAATTCTCGGATGATGAAAAGTTTGCCAATAACGGACGGCTTGAACCAAAAATCGAGACGGCTGATTCCCTCAACGCGAAACGCGGTGGGCAAGCGCACCAGTTTTGAGCGCGAAGCGAAGCGGCGGAACTTGGCGATCTGCTCGTCAAGCTGATCCGGGTCGGGCCGGGAGATTTTAGCTTGAGCGATCAAGCGCGCCAGCGGATTCAAATCCGTTCCGGCGACGTTCAGGCCGCGAATCATCCCCTCCACCAAAGACGTTCCCGTGCCGCAATAGGGATCGAAGAGCGACTCTGCGCCAACGGCATACGTGTCCAGCAGTCTTCGCGCAATCTGCGGAATCATTCGCGCGGGATAATCGTGGTAGCAATGGGTGAGTTCCCGCGTGGGCGTGCCGTTGAAAGTCCAGTCGCGGTCACTCACTTCTGATCACTCTGTTTCTGAGCACTCCCAATCTCTCCACTTCCAACTCCACCACGTCCCCGACCTGCAACCATGGACCTTGCCCTTTCGTCAATTCAAGCAAACATCCCGTGCCGACCGTGCCGGAGCCGATCACATCCCCAGGCAGTAGAAACGCATCTGCCGAGGCGCGTTCGACGATCTGTCCGAATGAGTAGAAAATATCTTTGAAGTTGCCGCGCGAACGTTCGACTCCGTTGACCCGCGCCGCCATTTGCAAATCGAACACGCCCGGCCGGCCGGTACCCCGATCCTGCAATTCGTCCATCGTCACCAGCCACGGACCCAGGGAGGTAGCAAAATCTTTCGCCTTCGCCGGACCGAGCATCTTCATCTCTTTGCGTTGAACGTCCCGCGCCGACCAGTCGTTCATGATCGTGTAACCGAAAATATGTTCCTCGGCTCTGTCGGCGGGGATGTCGCGCCCCGCCTTGCCGATGACGCACGCAATCTCCAGTTCGTAATCAAGCGCGTCCGTGTACTTGGGGCAGGGCACGGATTCGTCCGGGCCGAAGATGGAATTGGGATTGGTGAAATAGAAGGCGGGGAACTCGTACCATTCCGGCGGCACTTCCTTATCGCGGTTGGCATAAGCCGCCTTGACGTGCCCCTCGAAGGCGTAAAAATCGCGCAAGCTCATTGGGCGCGGCAGAGGCGGGAACAGAGCCACTTCGTTCAACGGCCAGCCGACTCTGCTCTTGCGCGCCCCTTTCACCGCCGTCGGATCAACGCCGTCCAACACGTTCACCAGGTGGCGGGCATACAACCACGCCGGTTGACCGGCATGAATTAATTCGAACACCGAATTCGGCAGTGGCTCCGGCGGCAAACCGCGCGCCCCCTGCGCCCAACTCTGCGCCGAATGCAGATCGATTACCGCCTCGCCCAGCACCGCGCCGAGTTTGGGTTCGCGAGGAGCGTCGGGGGTGACGAAGGTGGCGTATTTCATTCTTCGGCGTCTGCCTCTTTGTCTTCCATCTCTTTCAATGCGCGCAGGGTGATGAGGTGCACTAAGTCTTTGGGACGTCCGGCGGCCTCTTTTGCTTTGATCAATCCGTCGAGGGTCAGCGCCTGTACCCTGATGTCTTCAAGCGTGACGAGTGTGGCGCATTGTGAAACGGCCTCGTAGTTGCCCAATCCAGCGACCTCGACAAGCAAATCAATGTCGCCCAAGTCAGTTTTGAAATTTCCTCCCCGCGGGTCGGTGGCAAGCAAATCTATCGTGTCCGTATAGGCAGAGCGGATCGTTTGGCAAATAGGCCCAAGTGCGCGGCATATTCGCTCGGCATTCTGCGGCGACTGTTGATAGCAAACGTCAAGGTCCTGCGTGACAGAGTCGGCATCGCGCATATTCATCGCCACTGCGCCGATGACTATGATATTAACCTCAGCGTCAGCCAGCAGGCGCAACAGGTGTTCGTAGTTTGGCTTGTCGCTCATGCCTGGCTTTCTCCTTTTGGCGTTGGATCGAGGCGCGTGCCTCGAAAATAAATTGCGCCATGGATTGCATAATCCGTAGACGTTGAATTGGTGAGCGCTGGCGATTGTGCCGCAGATGCTCAATGTCCACGCCGAACTGTCGCGCCGCCTCAATCGCGCTTCGCGGGTTTCCATGCTCGTCCACCGGAAGCAAAAAGGGGCGAATAATCGCCAATTTCTGCTCTTCAAGTTCGTCCATCGGCGTCAACATAGCGATCTCCAATTACAAATTTCCCCTTTTCTCCTGCTCGATCTCAACGCTCTCGAACAACGCCTTGAAGTTGCCCACGCCAAAGCCGCGCGCGCCGCGCCGCTGGATCACTTCGAGAAAGGCCGTCGGGCGATCTTGAATCGGGCGGGTGAAGATTTGCAGAAGGTAGCCCTCGTCGTCGCGGTCGGCCAAAATCCCGAGATCGGCAATGTCGTCGTATTTTTCCCTGATGGCGCCGATGCGATCCGGCAGGGCCTCGTAATACGCCTGCGGCACGCGCAGAAACTCTATGCCGCGATCCCGCAGGGCGCGCACCGTGGCTACGATGTCGCCGGTGAGCATGGCGACGTGCTGCACGCCTGGGCCGACGTAATAATCCAAAAACTCTTCGATCTGACTTTTCTTCTTGCCCTCCGCCGGTTCGTTGATCGGGAACTTGATCCGCCCGTTGCCGTTGCCCATCACCTTCGACATCAGCGCCGAGTATTCGGTGTGGATCACTTTGTCGTCGTAATGCACAATCTGCCGAAAACCCATCGCTTGGTGAAACCAGTTGACCCAATAATTCATCTTGCCAAGTTCCACGTTGCCCACAATGTGATCGACGGCGGCCAGGCCGATGGACACGACCGTTTTGTCGTCGGGTAGGTTTTTGTATGCTGGTTTGAACGCGTCGGCGTAGTCGGAGCGATCCACAAATTGAAAATGGGTTTGGCCGTA
>CAYYCF010000321.1:0-3080 GCA_964470235.1 uncultured Anaerolineales bacterium
CCACCAGCGCGCGAAATTTCGCCAGCGCGCGGCCGTCGGCCAGCGCCGCTTCGCACAGCGCCCGCGCCGCGCCATAGCCCTTAGCCCGTTTGCCCAACACCAACAGGTGCGCCGCCACGTGCAAACAGTGCTCGCGGAAATCCGCCGGCCCGCCGCCGTTCAACGTGTCCAATGCTTCGCGCACTTCCAGCGCGTTGCCCACTGCGTTGCCCAACGGCTGATTCATATCCGAAATCAACGCCACCGTTTTGCGCCCCACGCTCTTGCCGATCTTCACCATCGTGCGCGCCAGTTCCGACGCCTCTTTCAACGTCTGCATAAACGCCCCACTGCCCACTTTCACGTCCAAGACAATCGCGTGCGCCCCGGCCGCGATCTTCTTGCTCATCACCGAACTGGCAATCAATGGAATGCTCGGCACCGTGCCGGTCACGTCGCGCAGCGCGTAGAGCTTGCCATCGGCCGGCGCCAGGTCGGCGGACTGCCCGGCCAACACCAACCCAATCTCGCGAAGTTGTTTTCTGAACTCGTCCACCGTCAAGCCCACGCGAAAACCCGTGAACGATTCCATTTTGTCCAACGTGCCGCCCGAATACCCCAGCCCGCGCCCGGACATTTTGCCGACGGGCAGGCCGCAGGCGGCGGCCAACGGCTCGACCACCAGCGTCGTCTTGTCCCCCACCCCGCCGGTCGAATGTTTGTCCACCACCACCGGCGCAATGTCCGATAAATCCAACATCTCGCCGGAATGCGCCATGGCCAGCGTCAAATCGGAAATCTCGCGCGGCGTCATCGAGCGAAAGTAAATCGCCATCGCCAGCGCCGCGGCTTGATAATCCGGAATCTCTCCGGCGGTGAACGCTTTGACGAACCATTGGATTTCATCCGTCGTCAGCGATCCGCCGTCGCGTTTTTTGGTGATCAGGTCAACGATGCGGTACATAGGGGAGTCCTTTGGCGGGATTATATATCACCGGATGCGCTTGCCGGAAACTAGCGTAGAATATGGCGACCATGCGATACGATCCGGCAAGGCACAATCGGCACTCAATCCGGCTGAAAGGATATGATTACACGGTCGCGGGAGCTTATTTTGTCACGATATGCACCCGCCACCGTGAATGTGTTTTGGACGACCCGATCGTTGCCGGAATCATTACAGATGTATGGATTGCTTTGCCTCTGTGGTTTCCAACCATCGTCCTGGACGAATTCGTGGTGATGCCTAACCACGTTCACCTAAACGTCTGGTTAAAATCGGCCGGCCAAAACGTAGGGGCGACCCTCGCGGTCGCCCCGGACACGGCCAATATCGTGGGGGCGACCCGTTTAGCCGTCCCCGTCCCCTTCACCCCGCACGGGGCAGGGGCAAGCCCTGCCCCTACAACGCAATCCGATTGGATCATCCCGCTGCCTAAATTGGTTAACCTCACCCCCGCATTGAGCGACGTGATCGGCGCATTCAAATCGTTGGTCTTCACGGTGTATTTGGACTGGATTAAGGCGCACGACCCTACACGCCGAGCCAAATTCTGGCAACGCAATTATTACGAACACGTCATTCGCAATGAACGTGAACTGAACGCCATCCGCAAATACATTCGCGCCAATCCTCTACAATGGAAATCGGATCGGGACAATTTGGAAAACATCCGGCATCTGCCGCCGCCAAACGGTATCCACGATTACCTTGACGACATTCCGAAATAGGAGCAGTCACACGTGGATCAATTCTTCGCCAAAGACTACGCCGGAGCCCCGTTTCAAATTTTCTCCCTGCCCCACCTCATCGTGCTGGGCGTCCTTCTTCTCCTCAACGTCCTGCTAACCTATTTTGGCCGCCGAGCCAGCGAGGGAACACGCAAAACCATCCGTAGCACAATGGCGGTGACCCTGGTTCTCAACGAGGCCTCGTGGCACCTGTGGCACATCTTCACCGGCCAGTGGACGATTCAAACCATGCTCCCCCTGCACCTGTGCGCCGTAATGGTATGGGCCAGCGCATACATGCTGGTCACCAGAAAATACGCCGCGTATGAATACCTCTACTTCCTCGGAATCGGCGGCGCGATCCAGGCGATCCTCACGCCCGACCTCGGCCAATACGGATTCCCACACTTCCGCTTTTTTCAAACCTTCATCTCGCACGGCCTGATCCTCACTGCCGCCATTTATATGACCACCGCCGAAGGCTACCGGCCATTTTGGAAATCCATCGGGCGCGTAATCGTCGGCGCAAACGTTTACATGGCATTCGTCGGCGTCGTCAACGCGCTCATCGGCAGCAACTATTTATTCATCGCCCACAAGCCGGAGACGCCCTGCTTGATCGACCTGATGGGCCCGTGGCCGTGGTACATCCTCGGCTTGGAAGCCGTCGGCTTGATCACGTGCCTGATTCTATATCTGCCCTTTGCCGCTCGCGACCGCATCGCAAGACCGGCGGTGGCCACCCCACAATGAGGAGTCGCGCATGATAAAAGCTGACTTCATTCTCAAGGGCGTCGTCGTCACCGTAGACGCCGACAGTAATATATTCGACCCTGGCGCCATCGCCATTGCCGGCGATTCCATCCTCGCCGTCGGCGCGGCCCAAGACATCACGGCGCAATACACCGCCGCGCAAACTCTGGATTTTGGCGACAAGGCCATCATCCCCGGCATGGTCAACGCGCACACGCACATCCCCATGACTCTTTTGCGCGGGCTGGCCGACGATCTCCGTTTGGACGTTTGGCTGATGGGGTACATGATGCCGGTCGAGCGCGAATTCGTCTCGCCCGATTTCTGCCGCTTGGGGGCCATGCTGGCCTGCGCCGAAATGATTCGCTCCGGCATCACCTCCTTTGCCGATATGTATTATTTTGAAGAAGACGTGGCGAAGGCTACCGCCGGGGCCGGAATGCGCGCCGTGTGTTCGCAGACCGTGCTCAAGTTCCCCACGCCCGACGCGAAAAGCTTTGAGGACAGTCTGGCCTACGCCCGCGATTTTATTCAGCGCTGGAAAGATCACCCGCTCATCGTACCATCGGTCGCGCCGCACGCGCCGTACACCTGCACCCCCGAAATTCTGCAAGCCA
>CAYYCF010000322.1:0-3062 GCA_964470235.1 uncultured Anaerolineales bacterium
TTGAATCCGGCATCGGGATCCGTTTTGGCCGCTACCGTGAAAAAGTCGGCTACGGTGGCGGACGTGATCCACATCTTGCGCCCGTTCAGAATCCAGCCCGCGCCGTCCTTCACCGCCCGAGTCGTGATCCCGCCCAAATCCGATCCGAAATCCGGCTCGGTCATGGCAATCGTGCCGATCTTCTCGCCGCGCAGAGCGGGCGCGAGCAAACGCTTTTTGTGATCGTCCGTGCCAAAACGAAACACAAAGTCCGTGCCCATCAAACACTGCATCGAAACCGCCGCCGCCAGCGAAAGTGAACCGCGGGCGATCTCTTCGGCCATCAAACAAAACGTGGTGAAGTCCGCGCCCAGGCCGCCGGCCGATTCAGGATAGCGCAAACCGAAGTAGCCCAACGCGCCACAACGCCGGAACAGCGCCATCGGGAACACGCCGCGCTCGTCCAATGCCGCGGCGGCCGGCGCGACTTCCTTTTCGACAAAGTCGCGGACAGATTTGCGGAACAGCTCTTGCTCCTCAGAAAATCTAAAGTCCATTCTCGTCTTTCCGCAATTCCCAGTACGAAGAGCCCTGCTCCATATCCGCCGGGCGCGGTTTTGGCCTCAGGCCGCAACGTTCGTAGAGCCTGCGCGCGGCAAAGTTTTCTTCTGAAGGCTCCGTCCAGACCGCGCCTGCACCCGTCTCGGTTTTGAACACGAAAGCGATCAACGTCTTCAGGGCATCGGTAGCGGCGCCTCGCCTCTGCGCCTCAGGGATCAACTTGATATCGAGGGCCGCCCGCTTGTGAAGCCTGTCCACGGCATAGTATGCCTCGCCGCAGAAAGCGCTTTTCTCGTCACGGATCACAAAGTGATGGCGGTCAGCATCGGCCTGCAGCCGGGAAAACCACGTTCGCAGCCTCTCTGAGTCATATCCGAGTCCGCCAGAGAAGCCTACCCACTTCATGACCCGCCCATCATTCCACAAAGCCATGAGGTCGGGAAGGTCATCTTCAGTTGTGCGCCGAAGTTTGATTCTCTCGCCACGGATTTCCATAGAACGTCAGGTAATCGGTTTCTTCTCCGCCAAATGAATCAGCACCCCAAACGCATCCTTCGGATGAATGAACGCCTCGCGCCACACGCGCCCTTCAAACGTCACACCAGGTTTGTACGTATGCCGATACGCAATCTTCCCGCCCCGCTTTTCCAATTCGGCGATGGCCGCATCCAGATCGTCAACTTCATATGTAATGTGATGCACGCCTGGCCCGCCGTTCTTTTTGATAAACTTCGCCACCGGGCTGTCTTCGCGGGTGGCTTGTAGGAGTTCCATTTTGCTTTCGCCAATATCGAACGGGCGGTAGCGAATGCCCATATCTTCGATGTTTTCTTCGGGGCAGAACTTTGCGCCGAACCACTGCTCGAAAAATTTTTGCGCCGCGTCCAAGTTCTCTACAGCCAATGCTACCCGCTCAACACGTTTGATGTAATCCATAGGATTTCGATTTTTACTCCACCTTCTTCCACTTCTGTTCAATCTTTCTTAACTTCGCCTGATCAAAAATGTAATTCTCGAAGTGGCCGCACTGGGTGCATACGTAACTTTGATAGGGAATCGCCGCGACGACCATTTCGTCAAGGTCTTCAACATACACTCCGCCCTTACCGTATTTGATTCCCTGCTCGGCGGTGTAAACACTTGGCGCGCCACAATTAGGACACTTGCCGTTTTTCATTTTTTCTCCTCCACGTTGTTCTTGCGTGCGCTTACTCTTATTAGGCCACGACGCGCGCTTCTTCCAACACCGCCCGCAGCGCTGCCACGAATTCTTCGTTCTCCTCGTGCCGTCCCAGCGTCACCCGCACCGCATCCGGCATGCCCATACTTCCGCCCCAGCGGATGATCACGCCCTTCCGCAACACCGCGTTCACTAATTCCTGCGCATTGATCAGTAGGTTGATCATGAGAACGAAGTTGGCTTCGCTCCGCACGTAATCCAAATCCAGCGCGTCGAGCGCCGAATACAAATACTCGCGCTCCTCTTTCACCAACTGCGTGCTGCGCCGCTGATAGTCGTGGTCGTCCAAACTGGCGGCGGCGGCGGCCAGCGACACCGATCCGGTGTTGAACGGCACCTGCGCGTGGTGAAGGTACTCCACCAATTCGGCCCGTCCAACCGCATAGCCCACGCGCATGTTCGCCAGCCCCGACTTCTTGGAGAAACTCCGCACGCTGATGACGTTGCGCCCCTCTTTGATGTATTTGATACTGTCAACACGTTCGGGATCAGTTGCGAAGTCGCCGTACGATTCATCGAACACTACCACAACATGCTCCGGCACGCGCGCCATAAACTCGTCGGCCTCACGGCGTTTGATGATGGCGCCGGTGGGGTTGTTTGGCGTGCAGAGGAAGATCAGGCGAGTATCCGGCGTCACCGCGCGGAGTATGGCCGCCAGATCGAACCGGTGATCCGGCGTCATCGGCACTTCAATCGTTTTCCCGCCAAACATGGTGGTGAGGATCGAAAACATGGGGAAGGTTGCGCTGGCAGTGATCGTTTCGCCGCCTTCACACATAAACGAATGCGTCACCATTCGCAGAACGTCGCACCCGCCGTTGCCGGTGAGAATATTGCGCTCGGTAAGATCGGGGTCTAGCGTCGGCGCGAGTTTGCGGCGCAGAGTCTTTTCCCAATAATTCGGGTAACGGTGCGCTTCGCACAACGCCTTCTGCGCCGCTTCAACCGCCATCGGCGACGGGCCCAGCGGATTCTCGTTCGACCCCAGCTTGACGATCTCGTCAAGCCCAAGCTCCTCTTGCACTTCCTCGATGGACTTGCCAGCGATGTAGAGTGGAACTTTGAGCAGATGAGGGTTGAGTTGAAGTTGAGTCATGTATCGCTATTGGGGTAGACAGGTGGACAAGTAGACAAGTAGCTGTATCCTTGTTTACCTGTTTACTTGTTTACCTGTTTACTTGTCTCCCTGTTTACCTGCCTGCTTCTCTTCAATCGCTTTCAACACACGCTCCGGCGTCATCGGCAGTTTTGTCATACGCACGCCGACGGCGTCATAGAT
>CAYYCF010000323.1:0-3060 GCA_964470235.1 uncultured Anaerolineales bacterium
TCTCGGTCGAGATCCGGGCGACAGAGACGATGGAATTGGTGACGGCCATCGAAATGCTCTCGCCGGTCAACAAGCGCAAAGGGCACGAGGCCTATCACGATTATCAGCGCAAACGCCGCGAGATTTTTCGCTCGGCCGCGCATTTGCTTGAAATTGATTTGTTGCGCGCCGGCGAGCGCCCGCCATTGGAACGCCCCGTGCCGTCTGCGCCCTATTACGTGATCCTCAGCCGTGAAGACGACCGCCCCAATGTCGAGGTGTGGCCCATCCAGCTTTGGGACAAACTGCCGCTGCTGCCTGTGCCGCTGCGCGAACCCGACCCCGACACGCCGTTGGATTTGGGCGCGGTGGTGGCGGCAGTTTACGAGCGGGGCGGCTATGCCGACTTGATTGACTACCGTAACCCGCCGCCGCCGCCGAAACTTTCCGAGGCCGAAGCGGCGTGGTTGGAAGAACGGTTGCATACGGAAAGGGCGCGGTGAAGCGATGCCATCCCCATTCCCCGGCATGGACCCGTATCTCGAAGGTTCTGAATGGACGAGCGTTCACACCGAACTCAGTTCGGAAATCGCACGCCAGTTGGCGCCGCAACTGCGCCCCAAATACGTGGCCCGAACGACCCGCCGATTCGTGACCGACCTGCCGGAGGATGTCTCGATCAGCGTCGGTGACCTCTATCCAGATATCGGTGTATTCCACGCCCGCCCTCTGCGAGAGGCGCTGACCGCCGGAGCCGCCATCGCCGCCACCCCGGCGCCCCTGCGCATGACAACCGTGACACCCTCGCGCGCGCCGGAAGTCACGGTCGAGATTCGGGACGTGGCGAATCGCGCGTTGGTCACGGCCATCGAAGTGCTGTCGCCGACGAACAAGCGCGGCGAGGGCTACCGCGAGTATCTGGACAAACGCGAGCGGCTCTTAAATAGCGCCGCACACTTGATCGAGATTGACCTGCTTCGCGCCGGCCGCCGTGTGCCAATGAAGGAGCCGCTTCCCGACGCGCCCTATTTCGTTTTCCTCAGCCGCGCCGAGCGTCGGCCCATCCTCGAAGTCTGGCCGATTCAGTTGAGTGATCCCCTGCCGGCTGTGCCCGTCCCACTGCTTCCAAACGACCCCGATGTGACACTCGATTTGCAGAGAGCGCTCAACACGATTTACGACGCCCTCAACTACGACCTCTCGGTAAATTACGCCCGCCCCCCCGAAATGCCCCTGCCCGAAGCGGCGGCAAGATGGGCGACCGAACGTCTCCGCGCCGCCGGCCTGACCCCTCACCCCTAACCCATCATGATCCAGCCTCTCCGCCTCACCCTCATCGCCTCCCTGCTGGCCTCGCTCCTCTTCGCCGTCGCGCCTGTGCCGACGGCGCAGGCGGTTGATTATGCTTGCACCGAAGTGGGGTTAGATGCCGCGTTAGCGGCAGGCGGAACAGCAACTTTTTCTTGTGCGGGCGCGACGACGATCACAGTCTCTGCTACCAAAACGATTAGCGTTAGCGGCACGGTTCTTGATGGTGGGGGGTTGTTGACCATCAGCGGTGGCGGCGTGCGCCGAGTTTTCATAGTCAGCGCTGGCGTGAACGCAACCCTGAATAATTTGACGATTGCGAATGGCTACTCGGGCAGCGCCGGCGGCGGCATTTACAACGACGGTGGCACGCTGACCATTACCAACAGCACCTTCTCCGGCAACAGGGCGGAAGGCCCATTGCTTGGCCAGGGCGGCGGCATTTACAACGATGGCACGCTGACCATTACGAACAGCACCTTCTCCGGCAACAGCACGCCCCAGGGCGCCGGCGGCGGCATTTACCACAACGCTGGCACGCTGACCATTACGAACAGCACCTTCTCCGGCAACAGCGCGACGGGCGGCGCCGGCGGCGGCATCAACAACAACATCGGCGGCACAGTGACACTTCGCAACACCATCGTTGCCAATAGCACATCGGGCGGGGACTGCTCCGGCACGGTCACCGACGGCGGCAACAACATTGTCGAAGACAACACCTGCGGCTTCACCGGCGGGGCTGACCCCAACCTCGGCGCGCTCACCGGCAGTCCGGCGTATTTTCCACTCAACACCGGTGGCGCGGCGATTGACGCGGGCAGTAATACAGTTTGCGCCGCCGCGCCGGTGAACAACACGTCGCAAAACGGCGTCACCCGCCCACTGGACGGCGACGGCAGCGGCACGGCTACCTGCGACATTGGCTCGTATGAAGCGCCAACTGTTTCAACGCCAACGCCGACGAACACGCCGACGAACACACCCAGCCACACGGCGACGCCAACCAGCACGCCGACGCCAACCTCCGCGCCCGCGGCCCCGGCCTTCGTCCCACCGGCCGGTTCACAGAGCGTGGGCGCGAACGGCGGCGCGTTCTCCTGTGGTGCGGGCTGGACGCTGACCATTCCGGCCGGCGTTCTGCCGGACAACAGCAGTCTGCAATGCGGCGCGTTCGACCCCAACGCCACCACGGGCGCGCCGGCCGGTTTCAAGTTCATGGGGCAGATGATCAACGTGCTGATCCTGGACAACACCGGCGCGGCGCGGCGGACCTTCAACCCGCCGCTCACCCTCTGCGTCACGTACACCGACGCCGACCTGCTGGCCGCCGGCGGCGACCCGAACAACTTCGTCATCCAAACCGCCGACATTGGCGGGGCATGGGCGACGATGACGACGACGGTGAACACGACCACCCGGCAAGCGTGCGGCACGACGAATCATCTCACCCTGTTCGATCTCTCGGCGCGCGTGCCGACGAGTTTGCCGGTGACGGGCGGCGATCTGACTCCGTGGATCGCCGCGCTATTGTTGTCGGCGCTGATCATCGTGAGCGCGGCGGCGGCGTGGGTGATCAGGCGGCGCCACACCGCGTAAGAACGACACGGCATTCTCCTGTCAACGAATGAGGAAACGAACACCTGCCCCACCGCAGGGGCGGGTAAACGAAGGCGCCGCAGTCCAACTGCGGCGCGAACCGTAGCCGCCGCAAGCGGTATTCGTTTATTCGGTGCGCCGATGAAAACCGGTAAGATGTCAAGAGTGAAAGTC
>CAYYCF010000324.1:0-3059 GCA_964470235.1 uncultured Anaerolineales bacterium
GTCCAGCGTGGATGGCCGCGTCACCGTAGAAAAAGGGGCGGTGATCGAAAACAGCAAAGTGCGCGGCCCGGCCATCATCGGCGAGCACACCGTCGTCCGCAATTCGTACATCGGCCCGTTCACCAGCATCTACCATCACTGCGCCGTCGAGCATAGCGAAGTGGAGCACTCCATCGTGCTGGAGAACAGCAGTATCCAAGACGTTCCATATCGCATCGCCGACAGCATCATCGGGCGCAATGCGGTGTTGACGCGCTCGGAGATCAAACCCAAGGCGATCAAAGTGAATTTGGGTGATTACAGTCAGGTGGGTTTTTTGTGAAAAGTATTTTAGTCACCGGCGGAGCCGGGTTTATCGGCTCCAACTTCGTCCACCACGTGCTCGGCAAATACGCCGATTACCGGATCGTCGTCTTCGACAAGCTGACCTATGCCGGACGGCTGGAAAACTTGAAGCCGGCGGAGGGCAACCCGCATTTTGATTTCGTGCGCGGCGACATTTGTGACGCGGACGCCGTGGGCGGCGCGATTCGCAAATATGACATTGACACGGTCGTAAATTTCGCCGCAGAAACTCACGTGGACCGTTCTATCCTGGCTTCCGGCCACGTGGTAGCAACCAACGTCAACGGCACGCACGTTTTGCTCGAAGCCGCGCGCGAATTCAACCTCGAACGCTTTCACCAAATTTCGACGGACGAGGTGTATGGCCAGGTCCCCCCGCCTAATCGAAGCCGCGAGGGCGACCCGCTGGAGCCACGCAGTCCCTATTCGGCCAGCAAAGCCGGAGCCGAGCATTTAGCCTATGCCTACTTCGTCACCTACGGCCTGCCCGTCACCACCACGCGCGGCTCGAACAACATCGGCCCGTATCATTACCCCGAAAAGGCCGTGCCGTTATTCACCACCAACGCCATTGACGGCCAGCCTTTGCCCATTTACGGCGACGGCCTGCAGCAGCGTGATTATCAATACGTGATCGATCACTGCGAGGCGATTGATGTGGTATTGCATCAAGGAAAATTGGGCGAAGTCTACAATGTCGGCACGGGAGTCGAGACTCACAACATTGACATGGCGAAAAAGATTCTTGACTTGCTCGGCAAGCCGCACAGCCTTCTGCAATTTGTGGCCGACCGCGCCGGGCACGACCGCCGCTACGCGCTGGACATTTCCAAACTGCGGGCTCTCGGTTGGCAGGCCGACCACACTTTCGATCAGGCGCTCGAACTCACCGTGCGCTGGTTCGTGGAAAACGAGTGGTGGTGGAGGCCGATCAAGACCGGAGAGTATTTGGAGTATTACAAAAAGCAATATGTGGAAAGATCATCCCCACAGTGATATACTTTCAGCGCGACACGATGGCATTTGCAATCGCTCTGGCTAAAATCACGCGCCGCTCGTCCGGCGCATTTTGTTTGCTCAAGGAGCTTTACACGTAATGACTGCCCCCTCTTCTTCTTTCGTTAAAGGTCTTGCCGGCGTGGTAGCCGCGCAAACCGCCCTCTCGTCCGTGGACGGCACAAACGGCGTGCTGACCTATCGCGGCGTCAACATCCACGACCTGGCCGGCAAAGCCGAGTACGAGGAAGTTGTCTATTTGCTTGTCTACGGTTCTTTGCCGACCGCGTCACAACTCTCGGACTTAAAAAAGGAACTGGCCGCTAACCGCAAACTGCCGAAAGGCGCGCTCGACCTGATCGCCGCCGCGCCGAAGAAGGCCGTGCCGATGGATACGCTCCGCACGGCCGCCTCCGCGTTGGCGTATTACGAAAAAGAAGTAGCCGACATTTCGGTGGAAGCGACTCGCCACAAAGGAATCCGCCTCACTGCGCAATTCCCGACTCTGGTCGCCGCCATCCACCGCGTCCGAAAAGGCAAAGAGATCGTCAACCCGAAATCGACCCTCAATCACGCCGAAAATTTTCTCTACATGCTTCACGGCGAAAAACAGGGTCAACTGACCAATGAGGCCATGAATCTTTACATGGTGCTGTTGGCCGATCACTCGCTCAACGCTTCGACGTTCACCAGCCGGGTGGTGGCCTCGACCAACGGCGACCTGCACGCGGCGGCCACTGCCGCCCTCGGCGCGCTCAAGGGCAACTTGCACGGCGGCGCGGCAGAAGCCACGATGCGTATGCTTTTGGAGATCGGCTCCATCGACAATGTGGATAGCTTCGTGGACAATGCCTTCGCCACCAAGCGCAAGATCATGGGCATCGGCCACCGCATTTACAAACACGGCGACCCACGCGCCCAACACCTACTCGAATGGGCGCGCAAAATGGAAACCGCCGAGGGCAAGGGTCGTCGGTACGTGGATATGGCGCTGGCCGTCGAGAAGGCGGTCCTGCGTCACAGAGAACTCTATCCGAATGTTGATTTCTTCTCTGCGCCTTTGCTTTACTACTTGGGCATCCCGACCGATCTGGATACTTGCGTCTTCGCGGCTTCGCGTGTTGCCGGATGGACGGCGCACGTCATCGAACAATACAAAGACGACGCTCTCATTCGCCCGGCGGCGGAATACGTGGGGCCGAAGGATCAGCCCTTTGTGCCGATTGCGAATCGCTCGTAGGGGCAGCCGATGGCCGCGCCAGACCAATCAATTCACGCTGTCACAGGCGCATTTGGTTATTCGGGCAAATACATTGCCCGCCGCCTGTTAGCCAATGGCCGGACGGTCATCACGCTCACCAATTCACTCGACCGCGGCAACGAATTCGGCGGGCAAGTCAAAGCATTCCCTTTTGATTTTGATCAGCCCGAACAATTGGCGCAGTCGCTGCGGGGCGTCGAAGTCCTCTACAACACCTATTGGGTGCGGTTCAATCACAAACTGTTCAAGCACGCCGATGCCGTGCAAAACACGCTGACGTTGTTTGCCGCCGCGAAGCGGGCCGGAGTCAAACGAGTCGTCCACGTCAGCATCACTAATCCATCCGAGTCGACGCGGCTCGAATACTTCAGCGGCAAGGCCAGACTGGAACGGGCGTTGATCGAGTCCGGCATGTCGTATGCCATCCTCAGGCCGACGGTGCTGTTCGGCAAAGAGG
>CAYYCF010000325.1:0-3054 GCA_964470235.1 uncultured Anaerolineales bacterium
CCGTCGTTTTGGTCCTGGACGGGCGCAGCCAGGGATGGGATGAAGCCCTGGGAGTGGCGTAAACTCAGCACACGGGAAAATTGCCTCTCGCACCCCGCCTCTCACCGATGAGCAAATGGATGAGACTGTTGGCGAGGCTGTTGTGGCCGTCCGCCACGAATACTCCGCCAAAACGCCCGCAACCTCCCCGGCGTTTACCCTGATGTGCGGATCATAGAAGCCGATCCCTCCGACAACATCTACCTCGCCGCGGCGCTGGAGTCGGGCGCGGATTATCTTGGCGCAACCCCCTCATCAAGATTCGCCCGTGGAAACTCTTGTATTGCTCGTCTCGCTCCTCACCGCCGTGCTTACGACAATCGGCGTATCGTTACTCCGCCATTGGGCGCCCCGCCTCGGCCTGCTCGACATCCCCAACGAGCGCAGTTCGCATACCGTTCCCACGCCGCGCGGCGGCGGGTTGGCGATTGTGATCGTCGCGCTGATCGGACTGCCCGCGCTGGCGCTGTATCGCGGCGTATTCTCTGCGGGAATCGTCCTCACGTACTTGATCGCGGGCGCGATCATTGCCGCAGTGGGTTGGATTGACGACCGGCGCTCGCTCTCGGCGCGGTTGCGGTTGACGCCGCAGATCGCTGTGGCCGTGATCACGATCATCGGCATGGGTTTTGTGGCCGATGTGCGTCCGCCTCTTGTCCCGCCGGTCTTGACTGGCGGGATTGCGGGGATCGTTCATTGGGGCTGGCTGGGTCTGCCGCTCACCCTGCTCTGGATTGTGGGACTGATCAATGCGTACAACTTCATGGACGGGATTGACGGGCTGGCAGCGGGGCAGGCCGTGATCGGCGGCGTGTTTTGGATGATTGTCGGGTGGCAAATTGGCGCGGAGCTGCCCCTGTGGTTGGGGCTGTTGATCGCCTCGGCCAGTTTCGGTTTCCTGCTGCACAACTGGCCGCCGGCGCGCATCTTCATGGGCGATGTCGCCAGCGGCTTCTTGGGATTCTCATTCGCCGTTCTGCCGCTGCTCGCCGCGCAGACCGGCAAAGAAGAGGGGCGCGCGCTGATAGCAGGCGCGTCCTTCGTCGGCGTGTTCATCTTCGACGCCGGGCTGACGTTTCTGCGCCGCCTGCTGCGCGGCGAGAACGTGCTGGAAGCGCACCGCAGCCACTTGTATCAACGGTTGGTGAAGAAGGGATATTCGCACCGCGCCGTCACGACGCTTTATCTGATTCTCGCTACCCTGTGCGGGGGATGCGGTCTTGTCTACTGGGTTGCGGGCCAAGCGGCTTCTGCCCTCGCTTTGGTATTGGCGCTGGTGGTGATGCTGGCGCTGTTCTTCGGGGTAGCGCGGGTGGAGAGGGAGTAGGAGGGCGGGAGAATGATGAACGATGAATGATGAATGACACCCTACTCGCGGACCTCTTTCAAATTCAACACCTGCATCACCTCGTCGCCCATCGCCACCGCGTACACGCCCTGGCGGGTCAGATAGGCCACGAGGCTCTCCGGGATGGAGAGCGACGAAAATACCGGCTTCAAGGCCCGCCCTCGGTATTCGGGAAAATACTCGAAGAACTGGCCGCTCTTTACGAACTCCACAAACGCTTCGACGCGGTCCAGCGTCGGCGTGGATTTGGTCTCGTTGAGGAGAACGGCCTTCGCCCCCGCTGCGACCACGTCGAACTCGCGCGCCTGCCCGGTCACGGGATGCTGCTTCTCCACGCGCGGCGCAAAGAACTCGACTTCGCCAAAACCAAAATTATCCAGCACGATGCGCCGCAGGCTGGGCGCGACGATGTCCTCCACCACGGTTCCCATCTTGTTCGCCAGTTCGCCCCAACGCTTGTTGTGCTCGCGCCGGTCGCGCTCACTGTTGCGCTCCAGGCGCAGCAACCCGGCGTTCACCTCGCGCATCTGCGCCCGGCCCTCCGTGATGAACTGCTCCAGCGCGACCTCAAGCCGATCGACTCGCTCTTCAATTTCAGTTTCAGGGAACATCGCCACGTCTCCTTGCCCAAATTATACCGCTGTTTGCATGAGAATTCTTGATTGCGAGCTGCGATTGGGGATTTGGTCCTTATCCCTTGAGCCGCGATGGTACAAAGGGACATTCGCACCGCGTCGTCACGACGCTTTATCTGAGCCTCGCTATACAGCGCGCGGTGACTCATTGCGGTCTTTGAATGCCTGATGGGGCGGCAGTTGCACTGCCGCCCCGCGCCGCAGTGCAACTGCGACGCGAACACAAAGCGCAGTTTATGCCCGTGGGCAGCATATCCTGTCCGGGGGATGCGGCCTCATTTATTTGCGAGCGGGCCAGGCGGCCTCTGCCCTCGCTTTGGTGCTGGCGCTGGGGATGATGCTGGCGCTGTTCTTCGGGGCAGCGCGGGTGGGGAGGAAGTAGGCGCCTGGAGCGGCTCAGCCGGCAGCCGGCTTCACGTCGCGGGCGTAGCTGTACACCTCGATACCCGCCGGCGCGGCCACCGCCATCGCTTTGTCGTCCACCATCGGCGAGATGGCAATGCGCCGCGCTGCCTGACGGTTATGCCGCTTCTCGTAAAAACGGATTTTGCGCTCGAAGGCGTACATGTCCGATTTGCTGATGGACGATTTGATCTCGCAGATGATGAGCAAGCCGTTTTTGACAAGAATGTCCAGTTCGACCTGATCGGGGCGGCCAAACACTTCGCCCTCGTCGTCGTACTCGTTGACGTTGACCACCTGGACGGCAAAGCTCTCTTCCAGAATTGCTTTTAGCGCGCTGCGGAAGGACTCTTCGGCGTTCAGTCCCCAGCGGGCGCCAAGCGCGCCAATCGAGCTGTCGTACTTCCGGTTCACGTCCTCAATGGATTTCAACATCTGGTTGATAACCTGTTGATTCTCGTGCCACTTGCGGTCTTGTTCCTCAATGGAGTCCAACAACCGATTAATGGCCTGTTGGTTTTCGTCCCATTTGCGGTTTTGCTCGTCCCACTTGCGGTTTTGCCCGTCCCACTTGCGGTTTTGTTCGTCCCACTTGCGGTCTTGTTCCTCAATGGAGTCCAGTAACCGATT
>CAYYCF010000326.1:0-3046 GCA_964470235.1 uncultured Anaerolineales bacterium
CTGGCGCTGATACCGGCGGTGTCGGAGGAGATTACGAAGGGGTGGTTGAGGTGGAAAGAGAACGCAAATTAGATCGGCAATCAGAGTAGCCCCGCCGCGATTAGCAATTCTCGCTCGGCGACTCGGTCGGGATAATTCAGTTGCAGAAAACGTAGAGTGGTGCGGGCGATTGGCGTCAGCGGAACAAAACGCGCGCCATCTAATTTGAAATGGTTGCTCCACGAATCACGCCGAGGGTTGTAAAGCGGCACGATCTCGTCCGTCTCCGGGTCCACAGAAGCCAGATCACTGCCTTTGCGTTTATTACACAAGGCGCACGACAGCGCGAGGTTATCTACTTCCGTGGGCCCGCCGTGTTTTTCGGCGATAACGTGATCTACTTCGTGCGAAACAAGAGCAACGGTATCCGGAACAAGGCAATACTCGCAACACCCGTTAGCGCGCTCATAAACTGAACGCCGCATGGCCGCCGGAACGTGCGTATCGCTCATGCGGCGCGAAGTTTTAGATAGGCTTTCGCTTTTGCGACGCGGACGAGGTGTTCAAGGTACTGATACTGTTCCCATTCTTCTTCCTCGGTGACGGACAGGCCTTCGGCGCGGTTCTTTGCTAACAGCACGTTCACCCGGCCTTGCAAAACTTCAGAGGGACGGAGCGCAATGATTTCTTGAGGGGTCGGCAATGCAGCCAACAACTCCAGCACTTCCGCCGCGCCGACAAAGCCGGATTGGGTAGTAGCATTGAATTCACGCAAACCCAATTCCAGAATTCGCGGCAAGCGATCCACCATGGGTCGGAGGCGTTGCGCCAGTTCATCAGGGATCTCAAATGTAATTGGTGACATCGCTTACATACCTTTGGAGAAAGTATAGCACACGTGCTATGATCGCTTCATGCGCTTCCACTTCAACCCTCGCTACCTCCGCATCGTCATCTTCTTCGGGCGCGTCGTCGTCAGCGTCATATTTTGGGACATTCTTCTCCGCAATATCGGGCTAAGATCTTTTGCCAACCGCACCGCGCCGGGCCGCTACACCGCCGCCGCGCGCCGCTTCCGCGCGTTGGCCATCCGTATGGGCGGCGTGCTGATCAAGGTCGGCCAATTCCTCTCCGCGCGCGTGGATGTTCTGCCCGAATACATCACCGGCGAGTTGAGCGATCTTCAAGATGAAGTGCCGCCCGAAAACTTCGCGGCCATTAAAGCGCTGGCCGAAGCCGAACTCGGCGCGCCGCTCGGCGAGCGGTTCGCATCGTTCGACGAGTCGCCGCTGGCCGCCGCCTCCCTGGGGCAAGCGCACAAAGCCACCCTGCGCAGCGGCGAAAAAGTCGTGGTCAAGATTCAACGACCCGAGATCGATCGCATCGTCGAGATCGATCTGGCCGCGCTTCGCACCGTCGTGAGTTGGCTCAAACGCTATCCGCCCATCCGCCGCCGCGCCGATGTGGAAGCTCTGCTGGCCGAATTCGGCGCCACCCTGCGGCAGGAACTCGACTACGTGGCCGAAGCGGGCAATGCCGTGCGCTTCGCCGAGATGTTCAAAGACAACGCGGGCGTGCGCGTGCCGAACGTGCATCCGGAACATTCGACGCGGCGCGCGCTGACGTTGGAAGATGTCTACTTCATCAAAATCACCGACTACGATTCCATCACTGCCGCCGGAGTCAGTCGGGCCGAGGTCGCTGAGCGGCTCTTTCAAACCTACCTTTATCAAATCTTCGTCGTCGGTTTCTTTCACGCCGACCCGCACCCCGGCAATCTGTTTGTCGAACCGGCAGACGCCATTCACGGCTGGCGGTTGATCTTCGTGGATTTTGGCATGGTGGGGAGCGTGACGCCCGGAATCCGCGCCGCCTTGCGCGAAGCGGCCATCGCCGTCGGCACGCGCGATGCGGCGCGGCTGGTGCGCTCGTACATCGCTCTCGACGCCCTCTTGCCAAGCGCTGACGTTGATCGAATCATCGAAGCCGAGACGGCCGTGTTTGATCGCTTTTGGGGAAAGACGATGAGCGAACTGCGGCAGATCGATCGGCGCGAGATGCAAGCCTTCGCGCGCCAATTCCGCGACTTGATGTACGAGATGCCGTTTCAGGTGCCGGAGAACTTGATCTTCCTCGGGCGCACGGTGGCCATCCTTTCGGGCATGTGCACGGGATTGAATCCCGATTTCAATTTATTTCTGGGACTCGCGCCATTTGCCCAAACCTTGTTGGCCGAAGAGACAAGCGACGGCGGGTTGGATTTCTGGCTGAATGAGATTCTCGAATGGGGGCGCAAACTCATCGCCCTGCCGGCCAGGCTTGACGCCACCCTCACCCGCCTTGAGCGCGGCGAGCTGGCAGTGATCACACGCGTGCCGGACGGCCAACGACGGCAAATGGATCAACTCAACACTGCAATCAATCGCTTGACCGGCGGAATTGTTTTTGTCGGTCTGCTCGCGGCCGGCACGGTTTTATTCGTAAGCGGACACGTTCAGTTGGGAATCGGCGGCTGGGCCTTAGCGGGCGTTGTCCTGGTTTGGGCGCTGGCGCGTATCAAGTGAACAGTATCTTTCGTAAACCAGGGAAATAAAAACAGGATTCGTCTCTCCGGCGAATCCTGTTTCACTTATCGCGCACTACTTATCTTCCATCCGCTTCAGCGCGGCATCAATCAAGCTGCGCGCCGCCAGAAGCATCTCCTTCCTCGCCGCGCGGCGGTGCTCCAAAAAGCCGGGCGGGAACATGCCCTCCATGCTCTGGCGCATTTCGTCCCGCGCCGCTTTGAGATGCTCACGCGTTTCATCCGGGATGAAGTCCTTCGCGCGCTTGGGTTGAGTCTTTTCGTCGGCCATAAGTCACCTCCATTGGTTGAACCGATCAAAGTATAACGCCGAGTAACGGGCAAAGTCAACCATCAGTAGATCACGCCGCAATTACACCGAAAGAAATGTGCCGTCCGCCGCACGTTTCGCGGTGCGTATCTCGACAATGGCATCGCGGTTCAGCGGGCCGTAGATGTGCGGAAAGAGGACATTGGCCAGCGGGCTGGAGGGATCGGGCGGCG
>CAYYCF010000327.1:0-3033 GCA_964470235.1 uncultured Anaerolineales bacterium
TTGCCGCGCCGCATGACGCGGCTTCAACGTGCCGAACGTGATCTGCGAAAAACCCAGCCACCACACGCCCGCCGACGCTATGCAGATGCGCGCCGCCAACGCGCCATCCTTCATCAGCGTGAACAGCACCAAATTCAGAAGCAAAAGCAAACCGCCGCCGGCGTAACCCAGCGCGAACCCCGCCGACGATACGCTGTCGCGCCGCTCTTCACTGGCAATGTCCGGCAGATAGGCGTTGTAAAACACAATGCTGGCGCCGAACGAGAGATTGGCAAGAATGAACAACAGGCCGCCGAGCAGATACGTTTCTTTGACCAGAAAGAACAACAGGATCGTCGCCGCCGATCCAGTCATGGCGAACAACATCAACATGCGTTTTCGCAAGTGCGAATAATCGGCGATAGCCCCCAGCACGGGCAATATGAACACCTGCAGCAGCACCGAAATGGAAACGCAATAGGTGAACAACGAATTGTATTGAATTGAAAACCCGAGCAATTGCAGATAGCCGTTAGCGTCGGCGGCGGTCTTCGCCAGGCTCGTCAAGTACGGGCCCATGAAGACGGTGATGACGGTGGTGCTGAAGGCCGAGTTGGCCCAGTCGTACATCGTCCAGCCGAAAATCTCGCGCTTGTCGTTGACCGTGGGGGTCATTGTTGCAGTTGCCATGTCGCTTCCTCCTATTCGTGAGCATCAGCCACGCGCCGGCTGCATGCCGTGCTGGGCGGCACATTTGAATTACAGTGAGGGGCTATATTCCAGCCCAGCGCCGATATTCCGCTGCCTTCTCATTGCCTATCAACGCCTCTAACAACAATGCTGTGAAATGGAATATACGTGCTCCTAAGCCAGTTAGAATGTGCCCATCCCTCACGGCTGGATCGGGGCTTCGGATCGCACCAGTAAACGCAGGATGGTTTTGAACTTCGGAACAGAAGCATCTTCCTTGCAGAACACCTGCTACACCCAAAATCACAGGAGCAGCGCATACGGCTGCTATCAACTTGCCCGCTCTATCAAATTCATGAATGAGCGAGAGAAGTCTTTCATCTTGTAGAACTTGATCGCGCTTTTCACGGTCAATTCCAGGGAGCATGAGAGCGTCATACTGCTCAGAATGGACTTCACTGACAGTTCTGGTAGTGATAGCCTTCAGGCGAGTCATCCCCGTTATTTCCGTTTGGCTCAGTCCAACTATCTCAAAAGGGATTTGTTGATAGTGCAGAGCCATCAACGGAATTGCATATTCATATTCAGTGAAGCCATCGTAAAGTACAACCAGGACTTTCATGTCATGCTCCCCGTAACATGCGCCGTGACCATATGCCGCCCAACTGGGAATGGGGCGTAATATAGTCTAGATCGAGAATATGCGAAAGTGGAAACGCATTGTGGCAAAGCGTTATTAAAGCCGGTGAACGACGCGTCTTGACAACCCTTTCCCCTCCGGCTACCATGCGCGCTGTGCCTTTCATTGTTGACGCTCACGAAGACCTGGCCTGGAATGCGTTGACCTTCGGACGCGACTACACCCGCTCGGCGCATGCCACTCGCCAGATAGAAGAAAGCACTCCCATCCCTTCTCAAAACGGAAACACCCTCCTTGGCCTCGACGACTATTTGCTCGGCCAAATCGCGATTATTTTCGGCGCACTGTTTGCCTCGCCCGCGCGCCGCAAGTCGAGCGACTGGGATACCCTCACCTACGACGACGCCAAGCAAGCGCACACGTTGTATGCAAAACAACTCGACTACTATCATCAGTTGGCGGACGAACACGAACAGTTTATGCTCATTTCCAACCGCGCCGATTTGGAAAAGGTGTTGGCGTCGTGGACAGACTCAAAGGGTTTTCAAAACCCTTCGGGTCTGGAGTCCCGCCGCATCGGCATCGTGCCATTGATGGAAGGCGCGGACGGGATTCAAGACCCGCAGCAGGCCGAATGGTGGTTGGAGCGCGGCGTGCGCATCGTCGGGCTGGCCTGGGCCGCCACCCGATACGCCGGGGGCACCGGCGAGCCGGGGCCGCTCACACCCGATGGCCGCCGCCTGCTCGAGGTGATGACCGGCCTCGGTCTCATCCTTGATCTTTCACACGCGTCCGACGACTCATTCCTCGAAGCGCTGGATCGATTCGAAGGCACGGTGATTTCCTCACACGCCAACCCGCGCGCGTTGTTGAAAGAAGAAACACGTCGTCCCGAGCGCGCGCTATCGGATGACATGATCCGCCGGCTGGCAGAAAGAGGCGGCGTCACCGGAATCGTGCCTGTCAACCGTTTTCTCAAAGCGGATTGGCGATCTCAACACGGCAAGCAAGCCGTCGGGCTGGAACGGGTGGCGGCGATGATTGATTACGTTTGCCAAATCACCGGCAGCGCCGATCACGTGGGCATCGGATCGGATTTCGACGGGGGGTTCGGCGTGGAAAGCGTTCCGGCAGAAATTGATACCGTAGCCGATCTCGGCCTCATCGGTGCGCTTCTGAAAGATCGCGGTTACCAATCAGCGGACGTGGGAAAGATCATGAGCGGAAATTGGTTGAGAATTCTGCGCCGAGGGCTGCCGGCATGACGGTTGACTCGCCGCCCGAGGAAAGCCGCCCGGCGCGCGCGGCGGTGGCGTTGATCGTCGCCGGTTTTTTTGTTTTCGTCATCGGCGTTTTCCCCGAACTTGTCCGCCTGAATTTCACCGCAGGCTTTGGCCTCGTCCAGATAGCTACGTTCCTCTTCGGTATCGGCATGATGACGCTGGGCGGATACCTCTACGCTTATGCCACGCGGCATCGCGCGCGCGCCCACCGACTGCGGCACGACATCGGCCTACGGTTGATCAGCACCGGTTACGTGCTCTGTTGCGTATCGGCCATGGCCGATTTGCTGGGCATCGGCAGTCACAACATACCGGAACAGCAACCGTTCTTCGGCATCTGGCAATCGGTGGGCGTGCTGGCCGGAGTGCTGGTCATTGTGTTTGGCCTGTTCCTTTACGCCATGCGCGTCGAAGACTGACCATGGACGATAGACGACGGAC
>CAYYCF010000328.1:0-3032 GCA_964470235.1 uncultured Anaerolineales bacterium
GCGCACCCGTCCGCCCGCGGATCGCTCCCGCCCCACAACACGCCATCCGGCTCACGACGGATGATCTGCCCACGACCGAAGATGGCGCGGGCGTAACCGCTGACGGCGAAAACGTCGTGGCCCATCGCGGCCAGGCGGGAGGCCGCCTCCGTTGATATTCCTTCTTCCACTGCCACCCTCCCATCCGGCTGTCCAGGTTCGAGACAGATGCGCGGGCGATTGAGGGCGGCCTGCGGATCGAGGCCGTCGTCAATCATCCCCATCACAACTTGCGCGTGCCCTTGCGGCTGCATGAACCCGCCCATCACTCCGAACGGCCCGAACAATGATCCGTCTTCGCGAGTCAGCATCCCCGGAATGATGGTGTGATACGGGCGTTTGCGCGGCGCGAGCGCGTTGGGGTGCGCCGGATCGAGGCTGAAGTTGCGGCCGCGATTCTGCAGACTGAACCCCGCGCCTTCGGGAACGATTCCCGTGCCGAACCCCATATAGTTGCTGTTGATGAACGAGCACGCATTGCCTCGACCGTCCACGACGCAGAAGTAAACGGTGTCCGATCCGACGACGGGCGAACCGCGCCGGGTGTCGGTAGTGGCGCGTGAAGGGTTGATGATCTTTCTGCGTTGCGCGGCGTATTCCTTCGAGAGCAGCCCGTTGAGCGGCGCGGGGTTGAACGCGGGATCGGCGGCGTACCAACGCGTGTCGGCAAAGGCCAACCGCAGTGATTCAATAATCACGTGCAATCGCTCCGCGCCCAGCGCATCGAGCGCGGGGAGATCGAACCCTTCCAAGATATTCAAAGCGATCAGCGCCGCCAACCCCTGCCCGTTGGGCGGACATTCCCACACCCGCGCGCCGCGATAGGTCGTGCTGATCGGCGTATCCCAGGTTGAGGTGTGTGCGGCAAGATCGTACGCCGTCATCGCGCCGCCGTATTTTTGAATCGCCGCCACAACCTTCTTCGCGATCTCGCCGCGATAAAATGCCTCTTTGCCGCCCTCGGCCACTGCGCTGAACGTGCGCGCCAGCCCGAGGTTGCGGAACAGTTCTCCGGCGTTTGGCCCGCGCCCGTCAATCGTCAACTCACGCCCGCGATCTTTCAACTGCCGTTGCGCGCCGCGCCCCCAAAAATAAGACGTGAGCGGCGCGACGGGGAAACCGTCTTCCGCGAGTCGAATCGCCGGAGCGAGGATGGCGCTCATCGACAGTGAGCCGTGCCGCTCGATCAGATCGCACCATCCGGCGCACGCGCCCGGTACGGTGACGCAGTGGGCGTGATACGGATCGGCGATTTCGGAATCCGCGCCCGCAAGTCCTTGTTTTTGAATCAAATCAATCGTGAGCGCGGCCGGCGCGCGGCCTGATCCGTTCAGCGCAGTGACCGCTTTCGTTTTCGCGTCGTAATACAGCGCAAAACAATCGCCGCCGATTCCGGTGGACGTGGGCTCGGTGACGTTGAGCGCGGCGGCGGTGGCGATGGCCGCGTCGGCGGCGTTGCCGCCCTGCATCAGAATCGAGAGTCCAATCTGCGAGGCCAACGGTTGGCTCGATGCCACCATGCCGCGCGTGGCGAGGACGGACGAGCGGTAGGAGTCGAAGGTGGGTTCTGTGGGCATCAGGGACGCAGGCCCTTGCCCTTCAACAGCCCGTCCAGCCAGGCTGCCTCTTCCGTCGAGAGTGGCGCGCGCGGGGGATGGCGGTAGTCCATCAGACTCTCATACCGCCCGTCGTCGTAACACTGCGTGAAAACTGCCTGAAGATTCAGATCAACGTCGGGGTCGGGAGCCCGCAGGGGCACGTGCACGCGCGGCAGGGTGTGAGTCAGGCGGATGGGGTACACTTCGAAGTGGTGCCGCTCCGGCCCCCGCCGCACGCTGACGACGTAGCGATGCGGCGGCAGAGATGCCAGACTCTCTTCGGGGATGGCGACGGTCGGTTCACCGACAGCCAGCAGATCAATTTCGATCAGATGCGTTTGGCTTTCCAAGATCTGCCCCTGCTTCTGCCGGTATTGCCGCAATCCTTCACCGGGTGTCTTGTTGGCCGGGCTGAGCACTTCGATGATCGTCACCACTTCGTCGCCGGCGGCGTGAACGATTTCGACGAAAGGCTCGCGATGCTCGACCGGTGGCAGGGTGATGACGATGGGCCAGTTGGGGGCGGCTTCTTCCGCGGAGGCTTCCGCAGACGGAGTCGATTTTGCAGGGGCCGGAGCGCGTTCGCGGATGCGGCGCTCCACCAACACCACGTCGGGATACATGGCGTGCGGCGGCGTCACGACGTACACGCGCTCGCCCATGCGGGCATAATACCCCGGCCCCAACTGCGGCTGAAGCGCATTCCGGATATAGGTGATCAGACTCTGATGCACATCCGGCCAACGCACCGGGTCTTCAAGGTAGGGATCCATTCCGGGGAAAGGGCTGGGCATGGGCGATTCCTCTTTCGCAGTCAAGAAAATGATTGCCGCAAAGCGGCCACGTTTTCCGCCACCGACTTCGATCCGCCGAACACGGCGTTCCCCGCCACCAGCACAGTCGCCCCGGCTTTCACGGCTTCGGGCGCGGTTTCGGTGTTGATGCCGCCGTCTACTTCCAGCCAGGCTTTCGAGTTGATCGCGTCGAGCATCTGCCGCGCGCGGCGAATCTTTGCGGTGCTGGAGGGAATGTAACTCTGCCCGCCAAAGCCCGGATTCACCGACATGATCAACACCAGATCGACGTCCCGCAAAATTTCTTCGAGCGTGGTCAGCGATGTCGCCGGGTTGAGCGTGACCCCTGCTTTGACGCCCAACTGCTTGATGGCCTGCACCGTGCGGTGAAGATGCGGGCTGGTTTCGACATGTACCGTGATGATGTCCGCTCCCGCTTTTGCGAAATCTTGCAGATAGCGCTCGGGCTTTTCGATCATCAAGTGCACGTCCAGCACGGTTTTCATTTCGTCGCGCAGAGGCTTGAGCGCGCTCACGATGAGCGGCCCGATGGTGATGTTGGGGACGAAGTGGCCGTCCATCACGTCCACGTGCAGCCAGT
>CAYYCF010000329.1:0-3014 GCA_964470235.1 uncultured Anaerolineales bacterium
TGCCGGTGCACGTCTCCGGCCACGCCAGCGCCGAGGAGCAAAAACTGCTCATCAACTTAGTGCGGCCAAAATTCTTTGTGCCGGTGCACGGCGAACTGCGCCAGTTGAATCAACACGCGGCGCTGGCGCGGGAAGTGGGCATCGCGCCGGAAAACATGGCCGTCATCGAAAACGGCACGGTGCTGGAGTTCACGGAAAACGAAATGAACGTCGGCGAACGCGTGCCGGGCGGTTACGTGTACGTGGACGGCACGGGCGTGGGCGACATCGGCCCGGCGGTTCTGCGCGAACGCGAGAACCTGGCGCGCGACGGCTTCGTGGTCGTCAACCTGCAGGTGAATCGCCAAACCGGCAAGCTGGTGGACAAGCCGATGATCCTTTCGAAGGGTTTTGTGTTCGTGCGCGATTCCGAGGAGTTGTTCTCGGTGGCGGCGAAGAAAGCCGAAGCGGCCGCAATGAGCGCCAACGGCAAGGGCATCGCTCGTTCCGTCGAAGAAAAGCTCTCCGAGTTTTTCTATTCGGAGATGAAGCGCCGGCCGATGGTGTTTGCGCTCGTCAACGAAGTGTAACTTCACACGGCAAAAAAATAGAGTGTTGGCAGCGAAGCTGCCAACACTCTATTTTTTTGCAAACTACGCGCTCTTCTTTCGCCGCTTCCACAGCCAGCGGCCGAGGAAGTAAAGCGGCACGCCGCCGACGAGGAGGAAGGGCAGGCAGACAATGCTGAAGTAGATTAGGAACTCGGCGAGGCCTTGTAGGATGCGCACCAGCGTTTCAATCGCAACTTTGGCCGTGCCTTCGGGGTGCCACCCGCCAATCGAAATGGGCTGAGTCGCTATGTTGGGCGTGATGTCTACGCTGATAGCCGAGAGCGCGGCGGCATCTTCGTAGTATTTGATCTGGCCCTTAATTACTTCGATTTGTTCGCGGGTGTACACGAGTTGGTTGTAAACCGCCAGCACGTCCTCGGTCTTGGTGGCTTCGGCCATGATGGATTGCAGCTGCTTTTCGGCGGCCTCGAGATTCGTCAGGCGGCTCTTGAGGTCAACGTACTCCGAAGTCACGTCTTGGCCGGAGATCGATTCACTGGTCACTTCCACCGACATTACTTTGATCTGCTTTAGCGCGTCGTTGAGCTTCGCGCTCGGCACGCGGATGGTCATGGTAGCGTGTTGGGCCAGCGCGTAGTCGGCGCCGTATGTCGTTTGGTAGGTGTTGAGCGTGACGACGAAGCCGCCCAGCCCCTCGGCCATTTGCGTAATCTTGTCTACTGTGACCGCAGTGTCGTCAACGACGATAGAGAGGTTGGCGTTCTTGATCACCAGCCGTTCTGCGCCGGGGGCCAAAGATACGTCACCTTCGGCGGGCGCGGTGGCGGCGACAGCCGGGGCCTCGGGGGCATAACCGCCTTGGGCAAGCCCTGTGGAAGCGTCGGACGAGGGCTCGGCGTACCGAACAGGTTGGGCCGCGGCGGCGCAGGCGGTGATCGTGAGCGCGCCAATGACAATGAGGGCGATGAAGTTGAGTTTCATGGATAGACTCCTTTTTTGAGATTTGATACTAAGACGCGGAAGGGGTGGGCAAAGTTCCACCTGCGCTACCACCCTCTCCCTAACCTCGCCCGCAAGCGCGCGGGCAAAGCCGTGGTTTCCATCCGACGCTGTGTTTCGGCAATGTCGTACGGCACACGGCGATATTCCCACTGATTCGTTTCTAAATCCAAAAGCGCGTAGGCGGCGTCGGGGTTGCTGTCGCGAGGCTGGCCGATACTGCCGGGGTTGACGATGAGCCGCTCGTTTGAAAACTGCAATAGGCCGTCGTAGGCCGGGCGCAGTTCGAGCGTATTGTATTCGCCGTAAACGTACATGATGGGAATATGGGTGTGGCCCACCAGACAGTAAAGCGTATCGAAGTGGTTGAAATTTCTTGCGGCGATGTTGCGGTCGAGGATATATTCCCAGATCGGCTTGCTCGGGCTGGCGTGAACGAGCGTGTAATTGCCGTACACGATGCGCTCCGGCAGATTCGCTAAGTAGCGGCGGCTGGCATCGGAGAGCGCGCGTTGTGTCCAGCTTACTGCCAGCCTGGCGTCGGTGTTGAAGGCGTTGACATCAATTTCGCCGATGGCGGCTTTATCGTGGTTGCCAACAAGGCAAGTCAAATTCGGCAGTTCGCGCACGCGGGCCACGCACTCGTTGGGGTCGGGCCCGTAGCCCACCAGATCGCCCAGACACCACACGCTGTCATAGTCTCCGGCGTCGGCTAACACAGTTTCAAGCGCCGTCAAGTTTCCGTGAATGTCGGAGATGATCAAAACGCGCATAAGCGGATAATAGTCCGATGGCCGCATTTGGTCAATGTTATAATCGGCGCGTGCCGGTGTTTGAATCGCGCGTACTCAACCTGGTTACTCACAACCCTGCGCAGACCCGGCAATTTGGAGCGCGGATAGGAAGAGCCATTCGGGCGGGAGACGTGATCTGTCTCTCCGGCGAGTTGGGCGCGGGGAAGACGACCCTGGCCTCGGGCATCGGCGAGGGGTGGGGCGCGCGCGAAGTGGTAAACAGCCCGACGTTCGTGTTCGTGAACGAGTACAGCCGCGCCGCTGGCGGCAAGCTGTATCACGTTGACGCCTACCGTTTACGCGACGCCGCCGACGCCGAGAGTATTGCCCTGCCCGATATGTTGAACGAAGTGAGTGAAGGGAGGAGCGCCCTATTGATCGAATGGCCGGAGCGCGTGGCCGAGCAGTTGCCGCCGGAGCGGCTGTGGATCGATCTGGTCTGGGTCGAAGAGTCGGCGCGGCGCATCCAGGTTACGGCGAACGGGGCGCGATACAACGTATTGGTTGAGAGCATACGGTGATCCTTGCCCTAGACACTGCCACAAAATCAATCAGTGTTGCACTGGCTGCCGAGGGCGAAACGCTTGCCGAGTCCACGTGGCAATCGGCAAGTAACCACACGATTGAGTTGGCTCCCGCCGTCGAACGTATGTTGAGCAGAGCGGGAGTG
>CAYYCF010000330.1:0-3012 GCA_964470235.1 uncultured Anaerolineales bacterium
CCTTCAAGTAAACGAAGGCCGCCTCCAAATCGCCAAATCCGATGCGCTGACCGTCCGGGATGTGGGTGAGACTCACCCGCCAGACCTCTGAGCCAGGTTCGCCTTCGGGCCACAGGCGCAGGATGTACGATTGAATGACGCCAGTGAGCTGAGTTTCGTCCGCCATCGCTGTAACATTAGCAAACTTATCGCCAAAAGATCGCCAAAAGAGAGGATAACAAATCCCAAATCCCAAATCCCAAACTTGTGGTGAGCGCAGTCGAACCATCCCAATCCCAAAATTGCTATACAATCAACCCATGCCCGTTCCGTCGGCCACACTTGGGGCACAGCTTGCGCTGCGCTGCCTCGGCCCGCTGGAGATTCAGTTGGGCAGAGGGGCACTCACCGGCTTTGACACGCGCAAAGCTTTGGCTCTGCTCGTCTACCTCGCCTGCCACGCCGGGCTGGCTTTTCCCCGCGAGCGTCTGCAATCTCTTCTTTGGGGCGACAGCCCGCCCGACCGCGCCGCGCGCAGTCTGCGGCAGGCGCTGGTGAATCTGCGCCGCGTCCTGCCCGGCGGGTTTTTGATCATCACCCGCAGCAGCGTGGCCTTCAACCCGCAGAGCGTATACGATCTCGATGTGGCGCGATTCGAAATCAACCCGCCGGATTTGGCGTTGTATCGCGGCACGTTTCTGAGTGGATTCGATGTGCGCGACGCGCCGGAGTGGGAAGAATGGGTGTCGGCGCGGCGCGAAGAACTGCAGGCGCGCGCCCTCGCCGCGATGGAATCGCTGGCCGCCCGCCACGCCGCACGCGGCGAATATCCCCTCGCCGCCGGTTTCTACCACCGCGCGCTGGCCATTGACCCCTGGCGCGAAACCTCGCATCAAGCCCTCATACGCATGGTTGCGCTGAACGGCGACCGCGCCGCCGCGCTTGCCCAATACGAAAAGTGCCGCGCCGCGCTGGCCGCAGGACTCGGCGTCGAGCCGCTGCCGGAAACGCAAGCGCTTTACCGCCGCGTTTTAGAAGGGACGCTGGCGCCGGAAGAATCGCCGCGCGTTTCTGCGCCGCCCCTGCCGTTCGTGGGGCGCGGCGACGCGTACGCCAAATTGATGGGCGCGTGGAATGAAAGCCGCGCCGACGGCCCCCGACTGGCGTTGATCGAAGGCGAGGCCGGAATGGGCAAGACGCGGTTGATCGAAGAGGTGCTCCGGCAGTTGGCGATGCAGGGCGCGGTGATCGCGCGCGGGCAGTGCGTCGAATTTGCGGCCGAAGTGCCGTACCGGCCCATCGTCGAGGTCATGCGATCTCTGCTGAGACACGGAAACAAGGAAACAGGTAGACAAGGAGACGGCGATCAGCTCTCCTTGTCTACTTGTCTCCCTGTCTACTTGTCTCCGACTTGGCTCGCCGAGCTTACCCGCCTCCTGCCCGAACTGCGTGAGAGCCACCCCAATCTGCCCCGGCCCAGAGCAGGCACAGGCGAAGCCGCGCGGCTGAGGCTCTTCGAGGCCGTCACGCGATTCCTGCGCGCCTTCGGCGAAGCGATAGTGAACCGCGACCGCCGCGCGGCCTTCGTCATCTTTTTGGACGACCTGCACTGGGCCGACCGCGCCACGCTCGATCTGCTCCATCACCTCATTCACTCGCTGGCGGGCGGCCATCCGATCTGGTTCGTCGGCGCGTGCCGCCCCGAAGAGGAAGATGACGAACCATTCCACTCGCTCGCGCGCCTGCGCCAGAGTCTCGGAGCGGCAGGGCTGACGCAGAGAGTAGAGCTTGCGCCGTTGAGCGCGGAAGCCGTGGCCGAGATCGCCGCCTCGTTGAGCGACGACCCGGCCTTCGCCGCTTTCCTGCAGCGCGAGAGCGGCGGCAGCCCGCTCGTGCTTTCCGAAGTGATCAAAGATTTGCAAGAAACGGGGCGGCTCCAATCGGGCTCGGCCGGCCGGTGGCAGATCGTCGGCGGCCTGAGCGGCGATCCACTGCGCGCGCCGGAGCGAGTCGAAAACATTGCGCTTCAACGCGTTGACCGCCTGCCGCCCGAGTCGCAGCGGTTGATCAACTTCGCGGCGATCATCGGCGAGTCGTTCACGAGCGATCTATTGGCCGAGGCCTCGGGCGAGCCGGCGGCGGCGCTCGCCGAGAGTCTCGAATCGTGGCAGCGGCGGCGGCTGATCCGGTCCGACGCGGCGGGCAACTTCAATTTTGCTCACGACAAAATTCGCGCCGCCATCTATCACCGCATCCCCGCCGACATGCGCAAGCTGCTGCACGAGCGCATCGGCCAGACTCTGCTCGACTATGGGTCTCGTAGTCAGGTAGCCCAGAGGCCGCGCGGTCAACCGGCTGTGTCGCCCGTTGATCAGTCAGCGCCCGACTACTCGGCCGCTGCCGCGCGACTACCCGACCCATCGCGGGTGCAACCCGCTCCTACGACTACTCGACTACCCGACTACCCGACTACTCGACTAGACGACCCTATAGCGGCGCACGTCGCTTACCACTTCGAGCGCAGTTTCGCGCCGCGCCGCGCCAAACCGTATCTGGCGCAGGCCGCCGAGGCGGCGCGGCAGGTGCACGCCAACGACGCGGCGCTTGAGTATTACCACCGTCTGCTGCCGCTGCTTTCGGACGGCGAAGACATCGAAGTGTGGCGGGCGCTGGGCGAGGCGCTGCGCTCGCAAGCGCGGCACGCCGAGGCGGTCGAGGCCTACGCTCACATGCGCGCCAGCGCCGAACGCGCGGGCGATCTCGTGGCGCAGGCCCGCGCGTGGATCGGACTCTCGTGGGTGGAGGAGCGGCTCGGCGATCACCGCGCGGTGCTGGAGAGCGCGCGACGCGCGGAGGACCTTGCGCGGGCGGCCGGCGAACCGGCGCAAGTGGAACTCGCGCGGGCGTTGGCAATTCAGGGTTGGGCGCTGTTCAGAACCGGCGGCGAGCAAGAGGCCTTGCAGTTGGGCGAGCAGGCTCTCGCGTTGTGCGCCGCAATCGCGCCGCGCGCCCAGCCGGTGATGGCGCGGACTC
>CAYYCF010000331.1:0-3007 GCA_964470235.1 uncultured Anaerolineales bacterium
TCGTCGCGCCGCTGGGCGAGGGCGGCATGGCGGCGGTGTACAAAGCGTATCAGCCGGGAATGGATCGATACGTCGCGCTCAAAATCCTGCCCAGGAAGCTTGCTGAGGATCCGGAGTTCGTCGGGCGCTTCAATCAAGAAGCCAAAGTCCTGGCCAAACTTCAACACCCCCACATTCTGCCCGTATTCGACTTCGGCGAGGCGGACGGCTACACGTACATCGTGATGCCTTTCGTCGAGAGCGGCACGCTCGCCGGCCTCCTGCGCGGCCAGCCCCTCCCAGTCAAGCAAATCCGCAGCATCATTTCGCAAATTGGCGGCGCGCTCAATTACGCCCACTCGCACGGCCTCGTTCACCGCGACGTGAAACCGAGCAACGTGCTGATTGACGAAACCGGCAACTGCCTGCTCACCGATTTTGGAATCGCAAAGATGGTCGAAGGCACGGCAAAGTTCACCAGCACGGGCGCGGTGATCGGCACACCGGCCTACATGTCGCCCGAGCAGGGGCGCGGCGAAAAGCTGGACGGGCGAAGCGACATCTATTCTCTCGGCATCATACTTTACGAGATGGCAACCGGGCGCGTGCCGTTCCACGCGGAGACTCCGGTCGCGGTCATTTTCAAACACATCAGCGATCCACTGCCCATGCCGCGCGCGACGAACCCCGCCCTTCCCGATTCAGTCGAGCGCGTGATTCTCAAGGCGTTGGCGAAGAGCGCCGAAGATCGCTTTCAGACGGCAGGGGAAATGGTGGAGGCGCTGGAGGGCATCACCGAAACAAGGGCAACGGGCCGCATCGCGCCGACGGTAGTCGAAAGTGCGCCAACACTCGCGCGTCCCGCGAAAGAGACTGAAAAAGGCAAAGCGCCGACTGGTCGGCGCAGGCGTGTGTCGCCAATCGCTATAGCGACGGCGCTCGCAGCCGTGGCTGGAATCATCTGCGCAAGTCTGTGGGCTGTAAGCGTCTTTCTGGGATCGACTGGCCGGGCAACGGTGGTCAGTACAACGACCGTTGACACAACACCGACCGGCAACCCTGATGCCACTGCGATTACGCCTCTTCCCGCTGCCACCGAGACGCCGGCTTTCACGGCTTCTCCCACACCTGTAGAATCAGTCACGCTTCAGTATGAGCAGGACGGTATGCAGGCAGGCGCAGCACGGGATTTTGCTGCCGACGTTTGGAGCGGGCCTCAGATAGGGAATCCGGGGGTCAACGGCGATCGTCAAACACAGCTTGTGATGGGCGAACGAGTTTTGATTCTGGAAGAAGGCGATCTTTGGTACAGGATTATCGCGGTTGAACAACCCTCGTCAAAAGATAGCCGTGGATACCCCGGATGGGTTCAGAAAAGCGACATTGTCGCCGGTTGGCCACTTGCCCGCGAGTATGCCATTGTCACGGAACCCACGGCTTCACTCTTCAATTCGCCAGGAGGGGCTCTTATCGAAAAAGCGCCTTTCGATGCCAGGCTGCCCGTTCTTGAAGAGCAATCGCAATGGGTCCATGTTTACCTGCCCGGTGGAAGGGATGGCTGGTTGAGTCTGAACGAAGCCCGCATCACCAATGACTTGTCTGCGCTGTACGCTATGGATCAGATTGTCTCGACATCTCGCAAATTCATCGGAGCACCTTATCTATGGGGAGGAACAACGGCGCAAGGCTTCGATTGTTCAGGGTTCTTGTATCGCGTTTTTCACGCACACGGGATCGCGCTCTCACGCGACTCCCGCGACATGGCTACCAATGGCTTGTCCGTTTCGCTGGATTCCCTGCAAACAGGAGACCTTGTGTTCACGAGCAGCCGGTCAGATGGTATTGTGTCGCACACAGCACTCTACATTGGCGATGGGCAGGTAATCGAAACTGTTGGCACATCGGCGATTAGCGTCGTAGCTCTGCCACAACTTCTCGGCGTCGAGCGATATGTTAGTGCCAGCCGGGTCATCCCTCGATGATTCGGCGGTTGAACCGCTGACGCACCGAGGGCAGATGAGCGCGCTGAGGGCGCAGCTTCTCCTTCCAGCGGATGTGCGCTCGACTGCTATCCGTTTTTCCGTTTGAACAATCCGCTGGAAGCTGTGACAGCCGAGAAAGAGTTTCGACATGCACAGCATGAATGCGCCGAGGGCGCAGTCTCAGCGTCATCAGCGTTTCAGCGATTCAAAGACCGACGAATTGCCAAAAGAAGCAGTACCGCAAAACTCACTTGGGGCGTTCTCGAAGTCGCTGTCAACGGATTACGGGAGCGGATTGAACGAATTATGCCCGCACACAATCCGTTCAATCCGCTCCAAAAATCCGCTGACAGCGCTGCCGGTCTCCCGCGATCTCTAACTTTGGAAAGGCCTTGTGGAGAGGGGGCCAGGAGCGAGGTTGGCGGGCGTAGTCAAAAGTGACTTTTGCGGTATTGCCAAAAGAAGGAGTTATTCGGCAGATACCCACAGGAGAGGGACAAGCTCAGGCATTGCCGTGATCTCAGGATCGCCGCTGACCAGTGTCGCGCCCAATTCCTGAGCAAGCGTGATGGCAAAGGCATCTGCATACGAAACGGCATGACGGGCTTTGACGCGTGCGTATCCAGCACGTACGCGCCGGGCTGAATCTCAAGCACGGTGGGCATAGCACCGAACTTTGGCCTCTTCGCGCTGGCGTTCTTGTCGTCGCTCATCCAACAGCGCCTGGGTCAGCGAACGGGCAGACGCATACTTCCCGCGCAGTTCGCTCACCAGCGCTCGAACTTCGGCCAGCGATGGACGCGCCATAATCGGCGGCTGGACCGAAATCGCAGCCAGAATTTTCGCGTACTCGGCCGCCGACAGAACGATGGTCTGCCCGTGCGGAGTGACTAAACGTGCTTCTGTGAACATAGATCACCTGTGTGGTTTTATTCTAGGTTTTCGAGATCGGCCAAATCCTGCGCTCGCCCGGTCGCCTTTTTGTTCCCCTGCGGACGCTATTTGCGTTTAACGATTGCACAAACTCTTTGAAGTCTTGGCTCAGA
>CAYYCF010000332.1:0-2997 GCA_964470235.1 uncultured Anaerolineales bacterium
GCGGCATCGCCGAAGCGTTGAAACGCGCGGATGTGGTGATCGCCCTTTCCACGCCTGGCCCGGATGTCATCAAGAAAGAATGGATCAAAACGATGGCGAGAGACGCCGTTGTGTTCGCCGGGGCCAACCCGGTTCCCGAAATTTGGCCCTGGGAGGCCAAAGAGTCCGGCGCGGCGGTGGTCGCCACCGGCCGATCCGATTTCCCCAATCAAGTGAACAATTCGCTCGGCTTCCCAGGAATCTTCCGCGGGGCGCTCGACGTGCGCGCCAAGACGATCACCGACGAAATGTGTCTGGCCGCCGCCCATGCCCTGGCCGATATGGCCGCCGAGCGTGGGCTGTCGCCCGATTACATCCTGCCGACGATGGACGAGTGGGACGTGTTCCCGCGCGAAGCGGCGGCGGTGGCAGTGAAAGCGGTGGAGCAGGGGATTGCCCGCTGCCCGGCGACTCACGATGAAGAATATCAACGCGCCGCATCCATCATCCGCCGTTCGCGCAACTTGACGCAGACGATGATGGAGGAGGGGTTTATATGTACGATCTGATCATCATCGGCGGCGGCCCAGCCGGACTCACGGCCGCCATCTACGCGCTGCGGAAGCGGATGGACGTGCTGGTCATTTCAAAAGATTTGGGCGGGAAGACAAATTACCGCCTGCAATTGCCCGACATCGAGCATCACCTGGTCATCAACGGCGAGGAGATCGTCAACCGTTTCGTGAACGAGATCGAATATCTCGACTTTGCCCGCGAGATGGACAAGGTCGAGAAGATCGAACGCGCGCCGGAGGGTTACGCCGTGCGCACCCTGGGCGGCAAGGAACACGCCGCCCGCGCGCTCATCATCGCCACGGGAGCGCAGGGTCAGCCGCTGGACGTGCCGGGAGAAAAAGAGTTCATGATGCGCGGCTTGTGCTACAGCGCCGTAAGTTACGCGCCGTTGTTCATCGAGCGCGAGACGACCGTCATCGGCGACACCGGGCTGGCGCTTCGCGCCGCCGCCGAACTTTCCAAGATCGCGCGCCGCGTCACGCTCATCGCGCCCACGCACGGCGAGCTCGATAGCGCGATAGGCAAGCGCCTGCGCGCTTCTCCCAACGTGGTGATCATGGAGGGCTACCGGGTGCAGAAGGTGTTGGGCGATCAGTTCGCCCGCACGCTGGTGGTGCAGAAGAACGGCGACAGCGCCGAAATCAAATCGGACGCGTTCTTCGTGGAGCTGGATTTAATTGCGAATTCCGATTTGGTTGCCGGGCTAGTGGATTGCGATGCCAAAGGCCGGATCAAGATTGACGCCCGTAATCGCACGTCGGCGCCCGGCATCTTTGCCGCCGGAGACGTGACCGACGCCTATGCCGAGCAGGTGCTCATCGCCATCGGCGAGGGCGCGAAGGCCGCCCTGTCCGCATACGAATATTTTCTGGGCCAACCGATGAAAGAAGGCGAGCCGGTGGAGGCTCGCGAGTGGCGGTAACGGTATCCCCCCATTTCCGATGAAACTTATCGGGCAAGCGCGTGACATTTGGCACTCCAATCCGCGCGAGGGCGGGCGTATGTTAATTGGGGCCGAGGAACATCCGGCCTACCTTCAATAGCCGAGGAAAATGCGCGTGTCCGGCCAATCTGCTTTTGTCCCTCTCTCTGATCTCACTCCGCGCGGCAACGGCCACGTGCCGGTCGGCGCGGTGATGGTCGTCGGCGGCGGCATTGGTGGAATGCAGGCCAGCCTCGATCTCGCCGAGCAGGGCTTCAAAGTCTATCTGGTCGAAACCAAATCCGCCATCGGCGGCCACATGGCGCAGTTGGACAAGACCTTTCCCACCAATGACTGCGCGATGTGCACCATCTCCCCAAAACTGGTCGAGACGGGCCGCCACCTCAACATCGAGATTCTGACCAACACCGAAGTGCTCGGCGTGGAGGGCGAGGCCGGGGATTTCACCGCGCGCCTGCGCCGCAAGCCGCGCTACATTGACCCGCTCAAGTGTGTGGGTTGCGGAGACTGCGAAAAAGTCTGCCCCATCGTCCTGCCCGACGATTTCAACGAGGGACTCGCGCCGCGCCGCGCCGCGTACCGCCTCTACCCTCAGGCCATCCCGGCCGCCTATGCGATTGAAAAGAAGGGCATCGCCCCGTGCCGCGACGCCTGCCCCGCCGGTCAACGCGCGCAGGGCTACATCGCCCTCGTCCGCGAAGGCCGCTACGCCGACGCGCTCCGGGTCATCAAAGAAGACAACCCCTTCCCCGGCATCTGCGGCCGCATCTGCAACCACCGTTGCGAACTGGCCTGCAACCGGAATCTGGTTGACGAGCCGCTCAACATCCACGCGCTGAAACGATTTGTGGCCGATTGGGCGTACTCGAAAGATCGCGAACCGATTCAACGTATCCCACAGACTCGCCCGCAGAGAGTGGCCGTCATCGGCGCGGGGCCGTGCGGCCTCACTGCCGCGAAGGACTTGGTCACGCTCGGCTACGGCGTCACCGTTTTCGAGTCTCTGCCGGTGGCGGGCGGCATGTTGCGCGTCGGCGTCCCCGAATACCGTCTGCCGGCGGCGATTGTGGACCGCGAAGTGCAGGACATTGTTGATCTGGGTGTTGACCTGCGTCTCAACACGACCGTCAACAACCTCGACGATCTTTTCGATCAAGGATTCGACTCGGTGCTGATCGCCGTCGGCGCGCACGAAGGAAAAAAGCTCCCCATCCCAGGCGCAGACTTGCCCGATGTGTTGGTGAACACGCAGTTTCTGCGAGACGTTCGTCTCGCAGAAATCCCAAATCCCAGGCACAGCCCGCGAAAAACACGCGAGACCCAAATCCCAAGCGACGCGTCGCCATCAGCTATCGGTGAAAAGCCACATGCGATACGCGATATGCGATATGCGATACGCGGCAAGCGCGTCCTCGTTCTCGGCGGCGGCAATGTGGCGATTGATTGCGCCCGCACCGCCGTGCGGTTGGGCGCGGCTTCGGTGGCGATGGCCTGTCTCG
>CAYYCF010000333.1:0-2991 GCA_964470235.1 uncultured Anaerolineales bacterium
GCGGCCGACGCGCTGCCGCCGGGCTACGAAGATTACGCCGGCGAGATTCAGGTCGCCAATGGCAAGATGCCCCGCTGGTTCACGCGCGTGCCTTACGCCGGCATCCTGCTGGCTCTGGGCTACTACCTCTGGGCCCGCGCGTTCGATCCGGTGAACCTGGTATTCGCCGCGCTGTTCGTCGTGTGGTTCATCTACACGCCCATCGCCCAGAAGCGCGGCTGGTTTTTTATCCCGATGTGAGTCGTCCGCGCCGTGCGGCTTGAATCGCGGCGGGAAAGGAAGGCGCTATCGAATAACCCATCACCCGTATCCCAATTGGCACGACCGTTGTCCGTCCACCCGCTTTTCTTTTGCTCACAAGGAGACATCCATGGCAGACCGAGCACAGCAAGCCAACGAATACATGAAGAAGAAGATGGGCTTCACCCCGCGCATGTTCCAGGTGATCAACACCGTCGCGCCGGAGTCCGGCGAGCGCTTCGCCGATTACTACGCCACCGTCTGGGCCGACGGCGCGCTGTCGAAAAAAGTCAAGGAGCTGATGTTCACCGCGATCGGCGTATCCTATTGCTCGCCGCGCTGTCTGATCCACGTCATCCCCGCGATTGAGGCCGGGGCCACCGACGGCGAGATCTTCGAGGCCGTCTCGGTTGGCACGGTTGCCGCCGGCTTCGTCCCCGGCGGGCCGGGCATCCCTTACGCTTTTGAGTATGCGCTCAAAGTGCTGGGCATCGCCGCTAGTTTTCGCAAGGGCGAGAAGTGGGAATACCTGGAGCCGCCCAAGTACAACCACGGCGTCTACTAAACCCGCGCTCCGCGATTCAGACGGGAGCCCGCACGCCGGGCTCCCGTCTGTTGCCCCCTTACCGAGTCGCCTTGTGGAACGTGAACGCCTGTTGGCGGAACTAACCGCGTTGGTTGAGAAGAACGCGCAGGCCGCCGAAACCGTTTTGGAATACCTGCGCGAGCGCGACGGCGGGGTGGGGTTGATGTTGCGCGTGTTGAGCCGCCGCCCAGGGCTGCTCGTTCCGCACGTGCTGCAGGGGCGTCAAATTTACGAGACGCCGCAGGCGATTGACCCGAAGACGGCGGAACTGGCGGCGGTGGCGGCTTCGGCGGCGCTGATGTGCGAACACTGCCTGGACGCGCACATGCGCGCCGCCCGCCGCAAGGGCGCCACGCTCGAAGAAATTTTCGACGTGATCGTGGTGGCTGGCGCGATTGCCGAATCGTCCACGCTGGCTGTGGCGTTTCGGCGCTTTCGACACATGGAGGCGAAAGAAGACGATGAAACCGAAGGAAGCGATCTTTGAAGCGTTTGAGTTGAAGTCGGCAGGCCGCGTCCCGGCCACGGTCTTCGGGGGCGGCGTGTGGACGATCCGGCATTGGCAAAAGCAGTTCGGCGAAATGATCGCCAACCCGCGCGCCTATGCCGACCTGTTGATCAAGACTAACGAAGAACTCCGCAGCCCGATCGTGTACGTCGGCTCGGGCTACAACAACTATCTCGCGGCGGCCGTCGGCGGCAAGATCAGGGAGCGCCCCCTCGGCGCGCCCGATCTCGAGGCGTCCCTCGTCAAAGAGTCGGCGGATGAAATTGTCAACACGGATGTGACCATCATCGAGAGCGACCCGGTAATTCAGAACATCCGCGAGACTGCCAGGCTGGTGGCGAAGGCTATCGGCGATGAGGTCGTCGTCACAGTGACGGCCTGGGGGCCGTTCACGCTGGCCGGGCAGATGTACGGCGTCGAACCGATGATGAAGGCGACGCTGAAGAAGAAAGACGAAGTCCACAAGATGATGGACTTCGCCACAAAACTGGTCAAGCAGTTCTACAAACCGCTCGTCGAGGAGAAGGTCATTCCCCTGCTCACCATCGCCGACCCCACCGGTTCCGGCGACCTGATCTCCGATCGCGTGTTTCGCGCGTTCTCGCTGCCCTATCTCCAGCCGCTGCTCGCCTGGGCCAAAGAGCACGGCGCGTACACGTGGCTGCACATCTGCGGCAACACCACCGACAAATTGGAGTCTATCGCCGAGACGGGCGCGAGTTGCTTCAGCCTGGATTACAAAGTGAACCTCGCCGAGGCGACAGCGAAGATCGGCGGGAAGATTTCGTTGGCCGGAAACGTCGACCCAGTTTCCATCCTGAACCAGAAAAGCCCGGACGATGTGCGCGCGGCGGCTCAGGCCTGCATTGATGCGGCCAGGTCGGGAGGGGGCTTCATCCTGACCAGTGGCTGCGATTTGCCGCCCACGATTTCGATGGATAACTTGAGGGCCATGCTTGATATGGCGAAACTCTGATAAACAAAGTCAGATTTAGCCTGACCTGTTGACTCAGGTCTTTTTTGTGTGCTACCATCCACCACAATTCAGTGGTGATAATCCGTAATAGCAGTGACAAAGATGTCGAATGGCGACAACGCTGAACCCTGAACGGTTCACAGTGATCGGCCTGAGCAAGTATGAGGCTTGCGCCTATTTGGCCCTGCTCGGCCACGACGACTCCACCGCGGTCGAGATCGCCGACGGCGCCAGGGTTCCCCGCCAGCGCATCTACGATGTCTTGGCCACGCTCCGCGACAAAGGCTTGATCACAATTCGAGATGGACGGCCGGCTCGCCATTCCGTGCGCCCACCGTCCATTGCATTGCCGGCAATGCTCGAAGCGCGGCTGCGCGCTCAGACTCTCGACAACGAGCGCATCGCGGTCCTCATCCAACAACTCGTCCCCGACCTCGAGGCTGCCGGAGACGGAAACGGCAAGAACGGCATCTTGACGCGCGTTCTGCGCGCAAGTGAAGACACTAGCATCGGCGGGTTCTAGCAGATGGCTGATCGCAGATGGCGGATAGCCGATGGCAGATAGCCGATAGCCATACGCCATCAACCATACGCTATCAGCCATTCGCCATCGGCCACCAGTCACATGATCTTCGTCGTCATCGGTGACGCCAAACCGGGCGCCACTCTCGAATCAATCAA
>CAYYCF010000334.1:0-2989 GCA_964470235.1 uncultured Anaerolineales bacterium
AAGCGCTGACGCAGGCCGGGGTGCAGGAGGGGGATACAGTGGTGATTGGCGAGGCGGAGTTGGAGTGGATGGATTGAAAGTCGGCGTCTTCGGCGGCACCTTCGATCCTCCTCATCTCGGCCATGTTGCGTTGGCGCACGCCGCGCGCGATCAATTGAAACTGGATCGCGTGCTGTGGGTGGTGGCCGGGCAGTCCCCGTTGAAGTTGGATCGGCAGATCAGCCCGGCGGAGAGCCGCGCCGAGATGGTGCAAGCCGCCATTGCCGGTGAGCCCTCCTTCGTTTTGTCGCGAGTCGACCTGGATCGCCCCGGCCCGCATTACACGGTGGATACGCTGAAGATTCTGGCTGGCGAGACTCCGGGCGCGGAATTATTTTTCATCATCGGCGAAGATTCTCTGCGCGACCTGCCGCGGTGGCGGCGCCCAGGCGAACTAATCAAATTGGCGAGGTTGGCGGTGTGCGGGCGGCCCGGGGCGGCGGCCAATCTGGAAAACCTGGAAGCGATCATTCCCGGCCTGTCCGATCGGATCGTCTGGATCAGTTTTGTCCCGCTGGAGATCGCCTCCAGCGATATTCAACGCCGCAGGCGCGACGGCCGGCCGGTGGACGAACTACTGCCAGCGGGTGTGCTGGAAGTGATCGAGCGCGCCGGGTTGTATTTGTAGAGACGTGGCGCGGTGAAAAAGAGAATCACTTCTTCTTGGCCGCCGGTTTCGCCGTTTTTTTGGTGACGGCGGTTTTTGTTTTAGCGGCAGTTTTGGTCTTGGCCTTGGCCGCTGGCGCTTTAGCTTTTGCTTTGGCCGCCGTCGTTGTCTTTTCTTCCGCTTTCGGTTTCGGCGCTTCGGCAGGAGGCGGCGCGGGCGCGGCAACCGGTCTGGGCGCGGGAATGGCCGGCTCGGGCGTGGGTGGCGGCGGGGGCTGAGGCGTCGGCGCGGGCGCGGCGGCTTCCGCTGGCGGCGGGGCCGGCGGCAGGTCGAATACCGTGCCCGGCGGCAGTCGCCGTTTCATTTCCGACGTTTGAATCTTGATCACTTTGCGACAGCGCGGGCAGTTTTCGATGTGGTGCAGGTCGTTGGCGGCAAGCGCGACGGCCACTGCATTAGTCAGCGCTTCGCGCCCCAAAGTGAACGACCAACCGCACCAGGGACAGCGTATAAGCATCATGCACACAAAAATACCACGATCTTGTCATATACGCAACTTACTTCCGCGAGGCGATCAGGATGCCGACGAGGATCATCGCGCCGCCGATCAGTTTGATGGTTGAGGGCGCTTCGTGGCGAATGAAGTAAGCCAACACCGTCGCGCCAATCGGTTCGCCCAAGATCGTCACCGAGACGTACGTCGCCGAGAGATAACGCAGCGCCCAGTTGAAGGCCGAGTGGCCGACGAGTTGTGGCACGAGCGCCAACAGCGCAATTCCGGCGTAGGCGGTGAGCGAATAGCCAAGCAACGGTTGGCGTGCGGCGAAGGCCGCAATCAACAACGTAATCGCCGCGCCGCCGTAGCTCAGAAAAATGTAAGTGAGCAGTGAAAGTTTCGAGCGCAGACTCCGGCCAATGAGCAAGTAACCGGCCATTCCCCCCGCGCCGACGAGCGCCAACGCATCGCCGACGATGGCTGGCCCGCGCGCGAATTCCGCCCAGGGCGGACAGGTGAGCGACATGCCTGCCAAACTGCACGCGTCGGCCAAGCCAATGGCCGCGCCGCCGATGGAGGCTAATATCAGTCCGCCGATCAGCCAGGCGCCGAATTTTTCGCGCCACACGATGAACGAGAACACGGCGACGAACAACGGCGCAGTGCTGACGAACACGGTCGAGCTCGCAATCGACGTGAATTGGAGCGACGTTATCCAGGTCGCAAAATGCAATCCGAGCAAAAGCCCCGCGCCGACGGCCAATAACGCGTCGCGCCGGGTCAGTTTGAATAGTTCCGCGCGGCGGCGGGCCGAGGCCAGCGTGAGCGGCGCGAGAACAAGCGAAGCGCAGGTGAGGCGTAGAGCGGCGATGACCAATGAGGGCATGCCGGTATCCTGCACGCCTTTGATGATGAGCGACGCAGTTGAAACGGCGGCGATGCCGATGACAATGCCGAGAGCGGGGTGAATGATCGGATGCTGTGTCGTTTCTGTGGTCATTCTCTTGACAAGCCTTTTTTATGAAGCTACAATCACGAACGCTTCACTCATCTTACCCTCAATTAGGCGCAGGACAGAATCGTCCTGGCGTTTTTCTATCAAAGGAGATCAGCATGGCCTACGAATTACCCAAACTGCCGTACGCGTTTGACGCCCTCGAGCCCACCATTGACGCGCGGACGATGGAGATTCATCACGGCAAACACCACCAGGCTTACGTCACCAACGTCAACAAGGCGCTGGAAGGGCAAGCCGCCCTGGCCGCCAAATCCGTCGAAGCCCTGATCTCCGATTTGAACAGCGTTCCCGAAGCCGTTCGCACTGCGGTGCGCAACAACGGGGGCGGCCACGCCAACCATTCCATGTTCTGGATGAGCATGAGGAAGGGCGGCGGCGGCGAGCCGGGCGGCGCGCTGGCAGACTCGATCAACAAAGCCTTTGGCAATTTTGCCGGCTTCAAAGAAAAATTCAACAACGCCGGCATGACCCGCTTTGGCAGCGGCTGGGCCTGGCTGGCGGTGAGCAAAGGACAGATCGAAGTTTATTCGACGGCGAATCAAGACAGCCCGTTGATGGAAGGCAAGACCCCGCTGTTGGGGTGCGATGTTTGGGAGCACGCGTATTATTTGCTGTATCAAAATCGCCGCGCCGACTACTTGGCGGCGTGGTGGAACGTGGTGGATTGGGACGCGGTCGCGGCGCGATATGCGGCGGCGATAAAATAGTGACAATTCAAAAAATTCACTTTAGGAGACACAGATGACTCACATCATAACCAGCCTATGCCTTCGTGACGGCGGATGCGTGGAAGTTTGCCCGGTGGAATGTATTATCCCAGGCAAACCGG
>CAYYCF010000335.1:0-2986 GCA_964470235.1 uncultured Anaerolineales bacterium
AGCATGTATCGGGCGAGCGGGATCACGGCCATGCGCTATGGACGTTGTTGATGCTTGAAGTGTGGCATCAAGTGTTTTTGGATGTTGCATATGGTTGAGCGGCCATACTCGGCTCGCGGGCGTCAAGAAAATTATGCTACAATCGTTCTTGTGAGCAATTTGCTAAAGGGTGAAACCAACATGGCCATCGTCATCAAAAGCGCCGATGAAAACACCATCTCCATTCCATCCAAGATCATGGCACTGCTGGGCCTTCGTGAAGGCGATCAAGTGAAAGCTATCGTGAGCGGCGAGACCCTGCGCCTTGCCCGGCTTGACCAGTTCCTGAAACTGCGGGGCGCGCTGGCCGAAGACGAAGCGTTCGATCGCGCAATGACCTGTTTGGATAGAGCTTGGCAAACGTGGACGACACCCGTCTCTGCCTAGACACCAGCGTTCTCATTACCTTTCTGAGAGGGCATGAGCCGGGGGCAACCGCTGTCGAGCGTGCCGTTGTGCGCTATTCGTGTCACGTCACTGCTATCACAGTTTACGAATTACTCTTCGGCACGGCCCGTGCCAAGAAACAGATCGGCGAAGAACCGTTGCTGGGCATGATGACTGTGCTTGCCTTTGACAATGCCGCCGCCAAACGCGCGTCCTCTCTACACGATGCTTTGATTCGCCGCAATGACGACATCGGCGTAAAAGATGTGCTGCTTGCGGCTATCTGTCTCGAAAACGCCATCCCTCTCCTCACGCTCAACGAGCGTCACTTCGTCCGTGTGCCAGGTTTGAAAGTGCTGACTCCGGACACGCTTCTGTCACAATTTGCATAGCCTCCTCACTTCAACAAGTACACCCGATACGCAACCCGCTTATTTGTTTCGTCAAATGCAATCCGCTGAAAGTCGCCTCACCTCCGCGTAATTCTCGAAGGTATTGTCAACTATGCCACGTTATCTTGTAACCGGCGGAGCTGGCTTCATCGGCTCCAACATTGCAGAACAATTGGTAAAGCAGGGCGCGACCGTGCGCGTGGCCGACAATTTTTCGACGGGCCGGCGTGAGAACTTGCGCGCCTTCGGCGACCGTATTGAATTGCTGGAAGGCGATCTGGCCGAGCTCGATTTTGCCCGCCACGCCGCGCGCGGCGTTGACTACGTTTTGCATCAGGCGGCCATCCCCAGCGTGCCGCGCTCCATTGCCGACCCCCTCGAAACCAACCGCGCCGGCGTAATTGCCACGTTGAACGTGTTGACGGCGGCCAAAGAGTCCGGCGCGAAACGGCTCGTATTTGCTTCGTCGTCGTCCATCTACGGCGAAGCAGTGGCCGGCGCAAAACACGAGGGCATGCGCCTCGCGCCGCTGTCGCCTTACGGCGTGAGTAAATTGGCCGCCGAAGCCTACTGCATGGCGTTCCACACCGTCTATGGATTTGAGACCGCTGCCCTGCGCTACTTCAACGTCTTCGGCCCGCGTCAGGACCCGACCTCGGAATACTCGGCAGTGATTCCGAAATTTATTACTGCCATACTCGCGGGAAAACAGCCGACGATCTACGGCGATGGCGAGCAGACTCGTGATTTTACTTTTGTCGGAAATGTGGTGGCCGCGAACTTGCACGCGCTCACTGCCCCTAACGCCGCCGGGCAGTTTTTCAATATTGCTATGGGTCAAGGCACATCGCTCAATCAACTCGTGGACATGCTCAACGAATTGATCGGAACAAACATTCCTGCCCGCTATGTGCCGCCGCGCACGGGCGACATCAAACACTCCACTGCCGACGTGAGCAAAATACGCGGCGTGTTGGGCTTCGCGCCGCAGATCAGCTTGATTGATGGGCTGAAACAGACCGTTGCGTGGTACAGGGATGGGAACGGATGATTCGCGTCCTCCGCGTCATCGCCCGCTTGAACATCGGCGGGCCGGCACTGCACGTGACGCAATTGGCCCGCGGGCTGGACCCGGCGCGATTTGAAACGATGTTGGTGACCGGCCAAATCAGCGCGAGCGAAGGCGATATGAGCGATCTCGCGCGCGGCCTCGATTGGCAAGTCATTCCCGAACTAGGCCGCGACCTTGCGCCGCTGGCCGATGCCGTAACCCTGCTAAAATTGGGGAGCCTCATCCGGCGGTATCGTCCTCACATCGTGCACACCCATACAGCTAAGGCTGGCGCGGTGGGGCGCGTCGCGTCGCGGTTGGCCGGTGTGCCGGTGGTCGTGCACACATTTCACGGCCACACCTTTCGCGGTTACTGGGGGCGGATCGGATCGCGATTAGCCGTCACTACTGAACGCGCGTTGGCTTTATTTGCCGACCGCTTGATCGCCGTGAGCGATCGTGTGCGCGATGACCTGATCGAATTTAGAATCGCGCCGCCGAAAAAGATCGTCACCGTTCCGCTTGGACTGGACCTCGCGCCGTTCACTGCCGTGGCGCGGACTCCGGGTGATTCCGGCCCAACCATTGGTATCATCGGGCGCTTGGTTCCGATTAAGAATCACCGCTTGTTCCTGGACATGGCGCGACGATTGATCGCCGATGGATTCGTCGGCAGGTTCGTGATCGTGGGCGATGGCGAACTTCGCGCGACGTTGGAACGCGAAGCCGCCGGCATCGGGAAACGGATATTTTTCACTGGCTGGCGGCGCGACCTGCCCCAAACCTATGCCGAGTTGGATGTAGTCGTGAACACGTCGCTCAACGAGGGAACACCGGTGGCGTTGATCGAGGCGATGGCGGCGGGTATTCCGGTAGTGGCGACGGCTGTCGGCGGCGTGCCGGATGTGGTGCGGCATGGCGAAACGGGCTGGCTTGCGCCCTCTGGCGATGCCGCGGCCCTGGCCGACTCCGTCAAACTGGCATTGACCGGCGGCGACCAGGTTGTTGCCCGCGCCCGCGCCGAAGTGTTGCAACGATTCTCGAAGGAGCGTTTGGTGACAGATATGGAGAGGTTGTACGACACACTGATCGAAAAATCCCAAGCCCCAACTTCCAA
>CAYYCF010000336.1:0-2984 GCA_964470235.1 uncultured Anaerolineales bacterium
CCAAACTCCAAACTCCAAATCCCAAATCCCAAATTTCAAATCTCAAATCTCAAATTTCAAATCTCAAATCTCAAATCCCAAACTTCAAACTTCAAACTGCAAACTCCGGCCTCCAACGTCTAACGTCCAATTTCCAACCTCTAAATGACATCTGCAATCACAACAGTTTCGCTTTCGCATACGTTTGCGACGCCGCGAGGGGCTGTTGAAGCACTGCGCGGCGTTTCGTTTTCCATTGAGCGCGGCGAGTTCTTCGGGTTGTTCGGGCCGAACGGGGCCGGCAAAAGCACGCTCATTCGCATTCTATCCACGTTGATCATTCCGGCCGGCGGGCACGCGGCGGTGATGGGATATGATATCGCGCGCGAAGCAGACCAGGTGCGCACACGGATCGGGTTAGTGTTTGCCAACGAGAATTCGTTTTACGGGCGGCTGACCGGGCGGCAGAATCTGGAGTTCTTTGCCGCGCTGCAGAACTTGACGCGAGCGCGGGGTCGCGAACGCGCCGCCGAATTGTTGGAGTTGTTTGGCTTGAACCACGCCGCCGATTCGTATTTTCAAAGTTACTCCACCGGCATGAGGCAAAAATTGAACGTGGCGCGCGCGCTTTTGCATGATCCGCCGGTGTTGTTTCTGGACGAGCCGACGAAGGGGATGGATGTGGCGACGGCCGAGGCCGTGCGCGCCTTGCTGCGCCGCGAATTTGTGGAACGGCAAGGCAAGACCGTTTTGCTGACGACGCATGATCTGGATGAGATGGAAACGATGTGCGACCGGGTTGCGATTTTGGAAGGCGGCGCGATCCGCGCCATTGGCGCGCCGGGGGAGTTGATCCGGCAAGCCAGCGCCTCGGTGGTCTACCGGCTGGAGTTGGCGCACGCGCCGGAGTCGCTGGTCGAGAGTTTGCGTGATTTGCCGGGCGTGCTATCGGCGGAGGTGGCGTCGAAAACTGCCGCCGTGACTGTGCTTGATCTAACGTTTGCCGAGGGGACGCCCGCGCCGCGTTTGTGGGAAACGTTGATCGGGCAGGACGCGGTGGTCAAGCGCTACGCGCCGAAGGATGACGGGTTGAGGGCGTTGATGAGGGGTGGGGGGATACCGCCAGCGGAACGAACGGGTGTGACGGATGGGGTTCTATGAATTGCCCCGAAGGTGAAACTCTTGGGATTGTGCGTGCTTCAAAAAGCCATGGTAACTTGCACGGCTTCCATAGGCGTTACTTCGCTTTGACGGCGGAAAGATTCGTAGCCCCGTTTTATGAGCAAGGCTTCTTCCATCGAATTGCGGAGGTCTTCGGTCGAGCCGACGTGATAAAAATGGGTCATCGTCCGCTGCTCGACTCCATTCCAAAGGGCAAGATAATCATTTGAACGGTACTTATTCTCTTTCCACATGGAGAGCGCGAAACCGCAAGGCAGGGATTGTGTGACACGTGCCAAGTCTGCAGCGTCGCGCTCAGACCATTGGTTGTAATAATCAGTGTGTCGGCCAACATAGGGCGGATCGAGATAAACAAAGTCATCCTGTGCGAGTCCGGTTAAGCACTCCCGCCAATCTGCAACTCGGAACTCCCACTCTTTGTCCCTCGATATCTTGCGAAGGTCACTCACTTGATTGACAATCTTGGTGACGTAAGCCTGCCGAAAACGATCAGGCTTGCGGCAAAAAGGCACGTTGAACTCGCCTTTCTTGTTGAAGCGCATGACGCCGTTGAAACACGCCCTGCTCAGGAAAAGAAAATCCAACGAGTCTCTGCTGTGATTGAAGCGTTCCCGAACTTCATAGTAATAGGTTTCGCCTCTCACTAGCAACTTCTCGCCTTCCTGCGTCAGATACTCCCTAACCATTCCAGGAGTCAGTGCGCCGTTGTATATTCTCTGGTAACAAGCAATGATGTGAGGATTAATATCGCTGGCTATGGCACGCGCGGGCTGTGCACTGAACAATACCACGCCGGAACCCAAGAATGGTTCGATCCAGCGCCCGCGCCCAGTCCACTGAATATTCTCCAGAATGAAGTTCACGAGTTTGGTTTTGATCCCCTGACACTTGATCGGCGGTATGACGGGGCGAGCGTGTGTCCGCGGCAACGGCTTGAAAATCATTTCTTCCTCTTCGCCCGCTTGCCTCGGTATTTCAGATAACTTGCCAGGTTGGTATAGGGGCGGCTCGGCAACTCCGCTGCCCGCGCCATGTCCGCAGTCAGATAGAATTTCCAGTAATCGTCGAAAACATCAACCCCGGGTTCGGCAAAGGGGCCAGCGCCGTTAATCAGCTTTGAAACGTCAGTGACCGAGCCGATATTTTTTGTGTTACCGCTGCCAGGCCTGTCCACCGCGATCCGGTATTTTTCCTGAACAAAAAACTCGAATCCTTTGATGACCGAAGTAATGCGCGCCAGTTCTTCCAATTTGTACTTTCTGCGCTCGTCTATTGCGCCTTCAGTTTTGGAGTAAATGATCCCCAAGACAAAATGCCCGGCGTAAGAATTGTAAGGGAAAGTGATATTTTTCGTGCTGCCTCTCTCTCGAAAATAACCAGTGAACGCGCCGAGCGTCATACCATTCACATGCTGGCTGTCAACTCTGTACGTGCTTTTGATGTCAAGTGCGAAACGATATCCATCGCTATCCACAAAGCTTATGTCAGGATAGAAGTTCTGCTGTTCAGCCAATACGATCTTCAGTTTGTGTTTTTCCGCAAACCGCACCATTTCAGGAAACAAAAGCAGTTCTAAGATTTTCGAGATTACCTTCGTATCCACCGAAATAGTGTAAATGTTCTTGGCAACATCAATGAAGCCTTTGACAATCCAATCGCCTTCGTCTGTCGAGACTGCCTTGTTGAAGTTCGCTGCTTCGGTTTGTAGGGCTTCGAGGAATGCGGGCTTGTCCATAGGCTGCGATTGTATCATCGTCACGGCTTCTCACTACTCGCGCACCTGAATCCAACGTCGTTGAAGGAGGCGGCTTGGCTGCTGCTGA
>CAYYCF010000337.1:0-2981 GCA_964470235.1 uncultured Anaerolineales bacterium
AGCGGCGCGAGGGAGGGTTGCGTGACGAGGACAGGCGCGGCGGAGTCGGCCAGCATGAAGGCGAGACGCTCACGGGGGAAGGCCGGGTCGAGGGGGACGTACGCGCCGCCCGCTTTGAGGATGCCCAACAGGGCGGCCAACACCTGCGGCGAGCGTTCCAGGCACAGGCCGACGATCGTTTCCCGCCCCACGCCGAGACTTCGCAGTTGCGCCGCCAAACCGTTGGCGCGGTGGTCGAGTTCGCGATATGTCCACTGCTCGTCGTGGAAGACGACGGCGATGGAGTCGGGCGTGCGCGCGGCCTGCCCTTCGACGAGTTGATGCAGGCACAGATCGCGAGGGTAGTCGGCTTCGGTGGCGTTAAGCCGGTCGAAGAGAATCCGCTCCGGTTCCGTGAGAAGCGGGAGGGCCGAGAGAGGGCGGTCGGGAGATGCCGAGACGCCGCGCAGCAGGTTCTGGAAGTGATCGGCGAGGCGGGCGATGGTGGCGGCGTCGAAGAGATCGGGATTGTAGATCAAGGCCGCCGCCAGCCCGTCGCCGGTTTCCGCCATCATCAGCGTGAGATCGAATTGCGACGGCTGCCGCAGCAGGGTCATCGACTCGAAAGTCAATCCATCCATTTCAATGCGAACGCCAGGAATTCCCAGCGCCACAGAATTCAAGTTGCGCACGCCTTCGACGTGCGCCTGTTCGTAGATGAAGGTTGTTTCAAACAGCGGCGGACGGCTCGCATCGCGGCGCAGGCTGTGCAGGCGTTCCGCCAGCAGAGCGGGCGGTAAATCCTGATGGTCGAGGGCGTCCAGAACCGTTCGACGCACCCGCTCAAGCAAGGCGTTGAAACTGAGGTCTTCGGAGAAGTCCGCGCGCAAACCGACCGGGTTCACAAAATAGCCCATCAGGCCGGCCAGATCGGGATGGCTTCTGCCGGCCATGGCCGAGCCGACCAGGATGTCGTTCTGGCCGCTGTAGCGATGCAAAAGCGTTTGGAAGGCGGCCAGCAGCGCCATATAGAGAGTCGCGCCGTTAGCCGCGGCCAGTTCTTTGAGGCGTCGCGTCAGCTCGGCGCTGACTTGCAGGTGTAATGTTTCTCCCCGGTACGTTTGAATGGGTCGGCGGGGCCGATCGGCGGGGAGGTTCAACGTCGGCAACTCGCCTGCCAGTTGCTGGCGCCAGTATTCCCAGTGGCGCTCTCCTTCCTGGCCGGCCAGCAATTCGTTGCGCCAGCGCGCGAAGTCCGTATAAGAGTTACGCAGCGGCGGCAGAACCGGAGTCTGCCCCGATTTCTCTGCGGCGTACAACGTCAACACTTCCGAGGCCAAGAGGGTCATGGACCAAAAGTCGGTGATGATGTGATGAACCGCCACCAACAAAACGGTTTCTTGCGACGACCGCCGGAAGAGAACTACCCGGAAGGCCGGCCCGCGCTCGAGGTCAAAGGAGCGAAAAGCGTTGTCTTCGAGACGGGACTGAAGAGTCTCTTCCGTCCACCCGGACGCATCCTCTTCCTCCAGCGGCAGAGGCAGTTGAGGATGAACCCTCTGCACGGGTTGACCCGCCACCACGTGGAACGTCGTGCGCAGCGCGGCATGCCGCGTCATCAGCCCGGCGAAGGCCCGACCGAGGGCGGCGCGGTCAAAATCGCCGAGCAGGCGAACCGCCCCGGAAACGTTGAAGGAGACTCCTTCCGGCATGAGCTGGTTCAGAAACCACATGGCCTGCTGATTGTGTGTGAGCGGATGAGAGCCGTCGGCGTCCAACGCCGGAGCGGACGGAATGAGTCCGCCGCTGACCGGCTCGGCGAGATGTTCGAGGACTTGAATCGCCAGGTCGGCGACGGACGGCCCCTCGATGAATTTCACGATGGGCAGGGAAACCCCGAGGTCGGTCTGGACTCGATTCTTGATCTCGACGGCCATCAGCGAGTCGAGACCCAATGAATTGAGGGATTGCCGGGCGTCCAATTGCGCCGGGCCTAGGCCCAGCACGCGCGCCGCCTGTTCGCGCAGGTAGGTTTCCAGCATCGCCGTCTGATTCACCGGCGCGGCGGCAAGGATCGAATCGCGGGCAGTGATTTTGGAGTCAACGGGTTGCGGCTGTTCGCCTGCCTCTTCGATCAAGGCTTCGGAAGTTTCGGAAACTTCCGAAGTCTGAGAAGGCTGACGGGCACGCGGCGCAACGTCCAACCAATAACGCTCGCGGTCGAAGGGGTAAGTGGGGAGGGAGGCGGATCGGGCGCGGACGTAATCGCGATCGAATCCGGCCCAATCCACCCGCGCGCCGCGCGTGTAGAGATTGGCAAGGCTGTTCAGAATCACGCGCCAGTCGTCTTGTCCCTGCCGCAGTGACGGCAGCCAGATCGCGTTCCCCGCAGGCGAAAATCTCTGCGCCATTCCCACAAGCACCGGCGCAGGGCCGATCTCGATGAAAACGTCGAAGCCTTGGTCGGCCAGCAGTTTAACGCTCGGCGCGAATTGCACCGCATCGCGGACGTGCCGCCGCCAATAGCGCGCATCGGGGCTCGATTCCATCGGGGTTCCGGTGAGATTCGAAATGAGCGGAATACGCGGCGCGTTGAAGTGAAATTGAGCCGCGAATTGCTCGAACGAGTCCAGCATCGGCTCCATCAACGGCGAGTGGAAAGCGTGCGAGACGGTGAGCGGTTGGGCGGAGAGGCCGTCAGCCTTTAGTTGCGACAACACGCCGTTCAACGCCTCGCTCGCGCCGGAGAGCACGGTGATTTCCGGGCCGTTAACGGCGGCGATGGAAAGTTGATCGCGGTAGGGTGCAATGGCGGCGTGCAGGCGGGCTTCGTCGGCAAAGACGGCGGCCATTGCGCCGCCGCGCGGAAGCGCTCCCATCAAGCGCGCGCGCTCGGCGATCAGCCTTACTCCTTCTTCCAAACTGAACACGCCGGCGGCGCACGCGGCGGCGTATTCGCCCACGCTGTGACCCATCACCGCATCCGGCTCGATGCCCCACGA
>CAYYCF010000338.1:0-2957 GCA_964470235.1 uncultured Anaerolineales bacterium
CATGCGCGGGTAGCGGCCTATCTCCTCGAATAATAACCCGCGCGACACACTGTCTGCGGTTTGCGCCGCCGACGTGTCTACAAACTCTTCCAAGAAATAGATCCGTTGACCGGCAATCATCCAGCGGCCAACGTCTGCTGGATGAACTTCACTTGAGGGGCGCACGTCCACCCGAGTGCGGTCAAAGTAACTGGCGATTTGAGAGATGTCGCCATCAATGACAATAACCGGCGGGGCGGTCGAATTGGTTTCGCGGCCAAGCACGGCGAGCGCGGCTTCGCGGATGCCCGTGCCGCTGTAAACGGACGTGAAATAACCTTGACGATCCAAACTGGGGAGGCGCGCTCTTTCAGGATTGAAAAGGATTGGCGCAGTGTTGGCTACGGGCCACCCTGTTGGAATGAGCAGAACAACGGCGGCAATCGCGAACGCGACGCGCAAACGCGCGCGGATGATCTGCGCGATGGATAGTAAACCGCTGGCGGCCAGCGCCGCCAAAGGCATGGATAGAAAACTAACATAGCGGGGAGGAATATCTCGCGTCGTCAACAAAAACGCGGCCAGCATACCCCAGGTAGAAAGGGCAAGCATCCATGTTTCCCTACGTTTTGTTTTTCTGCTAACGATGAGCCATCCGCAGAGGGCCAGCGCGACAACCGGCCAGCCGACGTATGGCGGTATCAGATCCAACAAGCTGTTTGTGGAACTCAGCAAAACATTGAATTGCTTGGAAATGTCGAGCTGGCAAACGGCGGGCGGGCAAGTTGAAAAGCCGACTTGCTGGTTTGCCAATTTGGAGTCGTCGTAGCCCCACATGGGTCGGAGCGCGGCGAGGAAGGCGGCGGCGAGGAGGGTTGCCAGTGCGGTAGCGGAAGCGTACGTGCCTGCTAATCTACCGCGCTTCCCTTGTGGCGGCAGAATCAATATGCCGATGATGGGAAAGGCGAGGAATAAAACGCCGAACAGTTTGGCGAGGACAGCGGCGGCTAACGACAACGCCAATGATATTGCCGCCCAGCGGCGGCGCGTCTTGGCCGCCCACAAAGTGAACACGACGGCGAGCGCTCCAAAATCCCCCATCAGCGGATCAGCCAACACTTGTCGATCAAAAAATACTGCCAGCGGCAGAATGCTGTAAAGAACACCGGCCAATAACCCGGCTTTGCCGGAGTGGATTGATTTGCCAACGGCTATGCACGCGGCGCACGCGATAAGAGAGAGCACGGCAACGGCGGCGCGCGCCATCCACAACGGCGCAGGCCCCAACACCTGGAATTGCGCCAGTGTGACGCCGAGGAGCAATTTGCCGTCCATCAATAGCGGATAGGTCGCATCACCAACGGAGAAACGCTGTGCCCAATTGAGATGATTGGCTTCGTCAATAAATACCGGCATTCCGTACAAATTCGTCAACCGAAGTGACAGCGCCCCGCACAGGATGGCAACGGCGGCAAGAAAAAATTCAACGCGCCGCGCCGACGTGGCGCGGGAGATCGTCGGCGTCATAGTATTTATTATTGTATCAGGGACGCACAAGCAAATGGCTAAGGCGCGCGCGTGGGTACGGGCGTGTCGGCCCCTTCGGGGAGGAGGGTGGGCGTGGCCGACTCGTCGGCGAGGGAAGTGGCGGTGGGCGTTAGATCGTCGGTGACGCCTTCGCCGGACACCAGGGCAATATCGGTAATGAAGCGCACCAGTATTCTGTATCCGGTGGCGCGCGAAACGCGGGTGGTGAATTCGCCGACGATGCCCGTGGCCGACCACACTTGGCCGCGCCGGAGCTTGGGGCGGTCAAAACCGAGCGAACTGCGGAAGAAGATGCGCGCCGGCCCCGAGCCGTCGTCAATCCAAAAGGCGTTGGCTTCCAACCGGACGACCGTGCCGCTGACTGCGACCAGCGTCCCTTCGGCGTCTTCGCCGATGTCGCCGGTGCGCATCGCCACCGGCGCTTGCGGCGGGCCGACTTCGCCCAACGAAAACAGCCACGGATTTTTTACGTACAACTCGCGCTCGCCGTTGCGCGTGCGCAAATACCCCTCCGCCTTAATGGATTGCCCGCTCTGCATCGGCGGCCAAGTGCCGCGCCCTAAATATACGGCCAGCCCACTTCCCGATTCATCTTGAGCGTAAATGACGCGACTGCCAAAGAGCGGGTACGGGCCGGTGACTTTGCCGATCAACGTGATCCACGCGCCGTCGGAGAAGGTGCGGGCCAGCCGCAATCCGACGACGATGGGAGTTGGCTTGGGGCCGAAACGCGAGCCGACGCCATGAGGCCGGTTGGACATGCCGGGCGAGGGCTGCCAGTCGAACTCCCATCCGCCGGTACCTGCCGCATTGCGGCTGATGGAGCGATCGTCTTTCATCGAAGTTGTCCAACTCACTTCGTCTACCACCGAGCCGTCGGGGTAAAGCAAGCGCGCCGAGTCGCCGCTATCGTTGAACGACAGTCCCAGCCCTTTGGTATACATGAACCAGAAGTCGCCGGGGTAGATCATCCACCCTGGAGGAATGACGTAGGCGTCGCTGCCGCCCGGGCCGTCGTCGAGCATCCAGTAGCCGATGTCCACCGGCTCACTGCCGACGTTGTAAAGTTCGATGTACTCTCCGGGCGTGTGCGTGAGTCCATACTCGATCCAATATTCGGCCGGCCCGGCGTTGGGCAGCACTTCGTTGAGGCGAACGGTGGAGATGCGGGCAAAGGCAGTCGGCGTGGGCGTGGGAACAAGATTGGAATTGGGTTGGCGGGGTGAGGCGCGGAGCGCGCCGCCGTTCTTGTCGTGGCCGTTCACCACGTGCCCGTAGTTCGTCGCCCAATTGCCGTCACTGTCGGGCGCGGCGGCGCTCACGCGTTCCATCGAGGCGCGCAGATCGGCATTGCCCGCCGGCCACGCGCCGCCGTCGCCGTTGGCCGTATCAATTGAAGTGAACGACGGGTCGCGCAAATTGAGAACGCG
>CAYYCF010000339.1:0-2950 GCA_964470235.1 uncultured Anaerolineales bacterium
ACCGTCTCCCTCGCCAGCCGAATTTTATCAGCATCCGATGTCATCACCGTATCGGTCGCCAGAGTCTTGATTCCAAGCGACTCGATCTGCGCGGCGCAGTCGGCGTCAACATGATCGATCACCAAGCCGTCTATCGTCCCGGTGTAATGTTCGGCTAGAGCCGTCACCGTCGAGTCGAGTCCCAGTTCGGTCATCATCTTCGCCGCCGGGCCTTTGAGCGCCGCGCCGCCGACGATGGGCGACACTGCCACCACAGGCAGACCTGATTCGCGGCGGGCGTCGATGAGCGAACGGACTCCCGGCAAGGCCAAAATCGGCGCGATGCTCACGTAAGGATTCGATGGGCAGTAGATCAGCGCGTTAGCGTCTTGCAGTTTTTGGAGCAGTCGAGATTGCGGTTTGGCGAAAGGCGCGCCAACAAATTCAAAATCGCGCACGCGCGGCTCGCACCGGCGATGCACGAAGTATTCTTGAAACGGGAGCGGGCCGCCGTCGGTGTGAACGACCGTGCGAACCGGATCGTCGCTCATCGGGACGATTTCGGCTGAAACACCGAGTTGGCGGCAGAAGTGACTCGTGACTCGTGAAAGAGCCCAGCCGTCATTGAGGAGGCGAGTCCGCTCGACATGCGTCGCAAGATCGCGATCGCCGAGTCGAAACCACGTTGCCCCGCCGAGTTTGCCGATGGAGTCTAAAAAGTTCCACGTTTCGCCCGCGAGTCCCCAGCCCGTTTCGGAGTTGGACAGGCCGGCGAGAGTGTATATCACGGTATCGAGATCGGGGGAGACGCGCAGGCCCAGATGCTCGAAATCATCGCCGGTGTTGACGACGAGGGTAAGTTGATCGGGCGGAAGTGAACGGGCGAGTCCCAGAGCAAGTTTCGCGCCGCCCACGCCACCGGCGAAGGCAAGGATCATTCTGCCCTTCCGTCACTACTACTATCGCAGCTCATTGGCATCTAAGATTTTTGTCCGCTAATCTTCGCTAATCTGCGCAAATCTATTTCGCTGCTTTTTGAGTCAGCACCATTCGCTTCCATTCCAGTTTGTCGTGCGAGCCGAAGTTGATGAGGAGGCCGACTTCCATGCCGGTTGCCTTGAGATAATTGAGCAGTTGAGCCTCTTCCCGGCTCGTAAGGTGATCCAGAGCCTTGATTTCAACGACAATTTTCCCGAAGATAATGAGGTCGGGCTTGTAAATGGCAGGGAGTGGATAACCTTTGTAACGGACGACCAATTCCTGCTGCGACTCAAAAGGAATGGCCCGCGCCGCCAGTTCAAACTCCAGCGCGGCTTGATACACAGCCTCAAGAAACCCGTGCCCCAATTCGTTGTACACCGCCATCGCCGCGCCGATAATCGCATAGACTTCCGCCTTAAAGAGCAGTTCCGCCAAGGGTCACACTCCTTTCAGGATCAGCAATAAATATTCGCGCCCATTCGCGTAAATTCGCGGATAGATCATCGCCATACAACGACGCTTTCAACAGGCTTTCGGCGTGCCGCCTTGCCGCCGTCCGCCGGATAACCGAGCGTGATCAAGGCTTGTGGCTCCCAATCGGCAGGGAGGTCGAGGGCGGCTTGCACAACGTTGGGGCAGAACAGGGGCGCGCACATCCAGCACGCGCCCAACCCTTCGGCGTGCGCCGCCAACAAAAGATTCTGCGCAGCCATCGCGGCGCTTTGCGCCGCCATAAGATATTCGGCTTTTTTTCTGCGCGTGTCGCGATAGCGATCCATCTCAGCCATTGAAAGGCAGACGGCGATCACAACCGGCGACGACGTGAGTCGGGCGCGCGAGCGCGCGGCATCGGCCTGCACGGCCTGTGCCGAATCGCCGTCGGCCAGCCGGTCGGCGCGGAGTCGATCTCCCATCGCCGTCGCCAACTCCGTCTTGATCGAGTCGGATTGAATCACCGCAAACCGCCACGGTTGGCGGTTATGCGCCGAGGGCGCCCACGCGGCGGCGGTTAGCAACCGTTCGATCAGCGCGGGCGAAACGGGCCAAGCCGCGTAACGACGGACCGAGCGCCGCGCCTGAATCAAATCAAGAAGTTGAATCACTTGACGTTGGTGAAGACGCGCTCCGGCAGAATCTTGTACGTCACGCGGGTTTCGGCGCGCTTGGGGTAATTGCGGTCGCCGTGATATTTTTCGTTGAGCTGGCAGATCATGTCATAGCCGCCCACTTCGGTTTCCTCAACCACCGTTCCGCGAATCTGAATGTACTTGTAGGAGTCCGCCGGGTCCATTATCAACAGCGCGGCTTTGGCCCTTCGCTTGAGGGCCTTGTCTTTCACGCGGCCGCGCGCCGTGTTGATCACGATGTGCGCGCCGTCCCAATCAAACCAGATGGGCGTGACTTGCGGCCAACCGTCGGCCAGAGAAAGCGCGAGGAAGGCAAATGCTTTTGTTTCTTTGGCGAGGAGATATCGAGACGTTTCGGGGATTGGGGTCATGTATGTTGATACTCCATTCTTCGTCAACGGATTGAACGGATGGAACGGATACACAAAAACATCCGTTGAATCCGTTTCATCCGTTGAGGAAATCATCTGAACAAATCCATTTCTTTTGGCCGTATCAATTCCTGCGCGTCGCCGTCGCGCAGAGCGTACGGCACGCCGCGGGCGTGAATGATCGGGCGGCCTTCGGCGGCTTGCCCCATCAATAGCGATGCGGCGGCGGCCAGTTCATCGGCGAAGCCAACTTGTGTGATTTGCAGGGGAGTGTCGAATAGATCAGGCGTGCCGCGCAGATCGAGCAAGCCTGGGATGCCCGCCGCGCCCAACGCCACGCCCACCGTGCCGCTGCGCCAGGCGCGCCCGTGCGAATCGTTGACGATGACGCCGACCGCTGCCCCGGTGACGGCGCGCAGTTTGTCGCGCAGTTCGGCGCACGAGCGGTCAGGATTTTCGGGGAGCATCAACAACCAGTCGTCGCCGCCTTCA
>CAYYCF010000340.1:0-2947 GCA_964470235.1 uncultured Anaerolineales bacterium
TGGTGGTCAACCCCACGTTCGAGATGATGGAGAAATCCGAAATTGATTTGCGGATTGCCGGAACGCGCGACGCGATTTTGATGGTGGAGTGCGGCGCGCTGGAAGTGTCCGAGTCGTTGATGGTCGAGGCGTTGGAGTTCGGCCACAAATCCATGCAGCCGATCATTGATCTGCAATTGCAAATGGCAAGCGAAGTAGGCAAGCCCAAACGCGACTATCCACGCTTCACCCATTCCGCCGACTTGGTAGCGGCGGTGAAGGCGAAAGAGGCCGGGCGGATCGCCACGGCGTTGTCGGCGCAAATGGACAAGGCGGCGCGCAATGAGGCGCTCGAGGCCATTGACGCCGAAGTCGTCGCCTCCTTTGCCGATCAGCCCAACACCAACGCCGGTGAAGTCAAAGAGATTTTGCACGACATCTTGAAAGACGAAGTGCGGGCGCGCATCATCAAAAACGGCGCGCGCCCCGACGGGCGCGGCCTGCGCGACATCCGCCCGTTGGCGGCGGAAGTGGGCCTCAGCCCGCGCGCGCACGGCAGTGGCTTGTTCACTCGCGGCGAAACGCAAGTGCTGTCGCTGGCAACGCTCGGCACGCCGCGCGAAGCGCAAGAATTGGATACGCTCTCGCCCGAAGACGAGAAGCGGTACATGCACCACTACAACTTCCCGCCGTTCTCCACCGGCGAGACGCGCCCCCTGCGCGGGTCGTCGCGGCGCGAGGTCGGCCACGGCGCGCTGGCCGAGCGCGCGCTCATTCCGGTTCTGCCTTCGGAAGAAGACTTCGCCTACACACTGCGCGTGGTGTCCGAAGTGTTGTCGTCCAACGGTTCGACCTCGATGGCCTCGGTGTGCGGCTCGACGCTGGCTCTGATGGACGCCGGCGTTCCGATCTCCGCGCCAGTGGCCGGCATCGCGATGGGGCTGGTGAAGGACGATAACGGCTACGCCGTGCTGACCGATATTCAAGGCATGGAAGACCATCTCGGCGACATGGACTTCAAAGTGGCCGGGACGAAAAAAGGAATCACCGCCCTGCAAATGGACATCAAGATCAAAGGCCTGACGGCGCAGATCATGTCCGAAGCGTTGGCGCAAGCGTGTGAAGCGCGGCTGAAGATTCTGGAAGTGATCGGCAGCACGCTGGCCGCGCCGCGCCCCGACCTTTCGCCGTTTGCGCCGCGCATGACGGTGATGACGATCAACCCGGCCAAGATCGGGGCCGTCATCGGCCCAGGCGGCAAGATGATCCGCAAGATTCAAGAAGACACCGGCGTGAAGATTGACATCGAGGACGACGGGCGGGTATTCATCGCCGCCACCGACGGTGTAGCGGCGCAGAAAGCGCAGGAGATGATCGCCGCCCTCACCGAGTCGCCGGAAATTGGGCGCATTTACACCGGCAAGGTGGTGCGCGTGACCGACTTCGGCGCGTTTGTGGAGATCATGCCCGGGCTGGACGGCATGGTGCACATCAGCCAACTGGCCGATTTCCGCGTAAATAAAGTGGAGGATATTGCCAAGCTGGGCGACGAGTTGACGGTGATGGTGATCAACGTGGACGAGGCCGGCAAGATTCGACTCTCGCGGCAGGCGGTGCTGGAAGGCTGGACGGCGCAAGAGGCGATGGAGCGCGACCGCAAGCCGACCGGCGGGGGACGACCCGGCGGCCGCCCTGGTGGTGATCGCGGTGGCCGCCCGGGCGGCGACCGCGGGCGCGGGCCGAGACGATAATTCGTAGAGACGACCTCCTGAGCAAAAGCCTGCCCTGAGTTTATCGAAGGGTCGAAGGACGGGTCGTCTCTACTTTTGTTATGCGCTGGCGCGGTCATGGCTTTTAGCCGTGACCACGCCCGCGTTTTTGTTTTGAATCAAGGTAACGAGTTGCGAATTCAGCGCGCGAAAAGCAGTACATTTGCCTATGAAAAACGTTCGCCTGTCTATTGACTTGCCTTTCCGAAAAGTAGTACAAAGGTTGCGGTTCTTTGCATCGTTCGCTCCACGTTGAAGGAAAGGACACCGACGTGAAACACTCATCCAACCACCCAACCACCAAAAGCACTCTTCTGCTGATCGTCTTTATCCTCTCCCTCTTCTCTCCTGACACTCCCCGCGCCTCGGCGAAGACCGCTTCTTCTCCTTTGCCGATCGCCCCGGCCCGTGTCGCGGCAGCCTCGCAAAACACGCCGGCGATGTTTATTGAAAACGTGGGGCAGTTTGACTCGAAAGCGCGCTTTCAGGTGCGCGGCGCGGGCGGCGCGATCTATCTCGCGCCGGACGAGATATGGGTCACGCTGATCGAAAAACCATCGCCAGCCAATGACGCCAACCATCTTGACCCCTTCGACGAGTCGAAGAAATCACGCAAAGGCGTGAACCTTCGTTTCACTTTCGTGGGCGCGAATCCCAATCCACAGATAGTGGGCTTCGATCCGCTCGATACGCGCCTCTCGTATTTCACCGGCAGTGACCCGGCGCAATGGCGCAGTGATGTGCCGGTGTGGGGCGGCGCGCGTTACGTGGATTTGTACCCCGGCGTTGACCTGGAGATCACCAGCGAGAATGGCAAGTGGCTTTGGCGGCTCGTTGCGAATGATCCATTACGCCTGACGAATGTGAAGTTGCGCGTGAAGGGCCACGACGCGCTCAAGATAACCGCCAACCGATTGCAGATCGACACGCTGGTGGGTTAATTCATGCTGCCGCTCTTGAACGCGAGTGCGGCGCTGTCGCCCGAGGCGTTGAGCAAGACGAATCCGTCCGTGAACGGCGACGACGTGGCGGAACCCTTCGACAAGGAAACGCCCGCGCCCACGCCGCCGCCCGGCGGCCATGCGCCTCGCGATAAAGCCAACGTGAGAAGCATTGCGTGGTCGGGCGGCGTGTTGGCGCCCGCCTTGAATCCCTTTGAGGCTCAACGGAGCGGCACCGCTCTCAACAATCCGCAAGAC
>CAYYCF010000341.1:0-2897 GCA_964470235.1 uncultured Anaerolineales bacterium
GCCGAGGCGTAACGCGCGGCGTTGTTCAATGCTTCCTGCACGATGCGATAGACGGCGATCTCGTGCGCCGGCGGCAGGCGGCGCGGTTGGCCGCTGGTAGTGAATGCCGCCTGCGCGCCGGAGGCCGCTTCCACGTCGCGCACCAGCATTTCAATAGCCGGAAGCAGGCCGAGGTCTTCCAAATAGATCGGGCGCAGTGCGCGGATCACACGCCGAACTTCCTCGATCAGCGAAGCCGTCATGTGCCGCAGCTCGGCCAACTGCTCCGGCGCTTTTTGCGATCCGCTTTTCGCGGCGATCTGCGCCAACTGCGCGCGCTGATCGAGCGCGACCAGCGCCTGCACGGTTTCGTCGTGCAGTTCGCGGGCAATCCGGCGGCGCTCGTCTTCTTGCCCGGCGGTGATCGCGCTGAGGTAGCCGCGCAAGTTCTGTTGCGCCGATTTGACCTTTTGCGCCATGAGGATCAATTGATCTTGCACGTGGCGAATTTCGGCAATGCCGCCGACGGGCTTCTCAATCGCCTCAAAGCGTCCCCAAGCCAATTCAGATGCTTGCTGTTCGAGCGCGCGCAACGGTTGAACGATCTGCCGGATGCCGAATCCGATGGCGACCAGCGCGAAGATCAGTACGGGGATCAAAATCAACGGCGCGGCCTGTGTCTGCCGCAGAAGCGGATTATCCACCGCCTCCCACGGCTCTTCGATCACCAGCGCCCAGCCCACCGGCTCAATCGGAGCGAAGGCGACGACGTGCTCGCTGTTCCCGACAGAGAGAAACGTCGTGCCACTTTGCCCGCTCAGGGCTTCGGCCACGCCTGGATGTTTTGTGATCTCCGATTCTGACAAGGGCGCTGTGCCTGCTTCGTACAACGTTTGACCTTCACGGCTGACGATCAAAGTGAACCCCTGCCCGCCGGAAGAGAGCGAGTCGACCAGCGAGCGGCGCGCGAGGCTGTTCGAGGAGAATGCGCCGATAGCAGTGATACCGTCCGGCGCCATCCCGATCACCATCACCATTGGCTCGCCGCTGATGGAGTCAATGAAAGCAGTTGAGAAATGAGATTCGGATACACGGGAGAAGAGTTGGGCGACGGGGCGGCTTTGCCACACGGCGGGTGGATCGGACGAGGCCAACAGCCTGCCATCGGCGGCGAACAGTGCGAGGCCGCCGTCAAAATCCGAAAAGAGAAAAGCATAATCGGCCAGCGCGTCGTCAGGCGATGCGCCCTGCGAGGCGTGCATTGCTAACCCCTGTACAGCGGCGGCGCGGTGATTGATCTGCTCGGCGATGGCCGCCGACGCGGCCAATACGGCGCGCTTGTCACGTTCGCCAACCAGTTCGCGCATCGCGCGCCCGTGCAGAGTAAGACTGCCGAAGAGAAGCGCGACGAGCAGTGCCGTGAGCGGCAGAACGATGAAAACGAAGAGTTGGAACGTTAGCCCGCGCCAGCCGACGCCTGTTCGTGTGTCTGAGCGAGTCATTAGGTGGCAACTTACGTTACGCAGAGCGTTCGTTTACCGCTGAGAACGCCTGCAGCGCAGAGTTCGTTTTTGCAGGCGCTCCGCATTCTCGGCGAACTCTGCGGTGAAATCTGCGCAAGGTGAAATGGTATTCCTACTGCTGTTCCGGCTCGCCTATGGCCGGCGGAATCCATCCGAGGGCGACGGCGCGCATCACGGCTTCGGTGCGGCTGGATGCGTTCAGCTTGTCGTAAATCTTGGCGAGGTGCCCCTGCACCGTGCGGTCGCTGATGGATAGCTCCGCGCCGATAGCTTTGTTGGTGTGCCCTCTGGCGGCCAGCCGCAGCACTTCCATTTCGCGCTCGGTGAGCGGTTCGACGTTTGTATCTGTTTGCGGCTGCGTCAATTGCCCCAACAATTTGCGCGCGACCGCGCGATCCAGAACTGATTGACCCTCGCGCACAGCCCGCACTGCTTCCACAATTTCACTCGCGTCCGCCGTTTTGAGCACGTAACCGTTCGCCCCGGCCTGCAGAGCCGCTTTGACGTACGGTGGATCGTCGAAGGCGGTGAGGATAAGCACGCCGACGGGCAATCGCTCGGCGCGGATGGCACGGGTGACTTCGATGCCCGACTGCCCAGGCATTTGAATATCCAACACGGCTACGTCCGGTTTGTGTTCGCGGATAAGGCTCATCGCCTCGATCCCGTCCGAGGCCTCAGCCACGACGGCGAGGCCGTCATTCATTTCGAGAAACTCGCGGATGCCTTTGCGGACGACGGCGTGATCGTCGGCCAGGACGACGCGGATGGGTTTGCCTGTTTCGTTCATAGCACGGGACGAGTTTACACCGAAAGGCCAGCTTTCCGAAACTTCATTTCGATCTCGCCGGCAACTTCGGCCATCCACTCTTCAAGGGGCGGGAAGGCCAGCCACACGATGGCGAGGCCGAACAGCAGGCCGGTGATCAGCCGCATCCACGAATTGAAGGAGCCGAGCGCGTCGCCGGCATAGAACGCGGCGGGCAGGGCGCTGCTCGTGAGCGTGGCCAGCCAGGCGTTGCTGTCGCGGAAGCCGTTGCCAAGTCCGGCGATGTCGCTGATGAAGTGCGCCCCGCCGTCAATCCCCATGGGCAGGATGAGCAGAGCAAAGGCCCAAAGCGGCAGAGGCCGCAGACGCTTGCGAAGCGGCCAGAAGATCAGGCTGCCGAGAAAAACGCCGCCGTACATCGAAACCATGCGATCCGACCACGCCACCTTCCAACCCATTTCCGCGTTGCCGACGAACTGGCGCAGAATGAAAGGGTTGGTCGTGTTCTGCCACACAGCTTGCACTTGGGACAGCGAATACATGGCCTGCGGCCCGAAGAGGAAAAAGGATCGCTGCGGCAGTTGATGGCATTGCGTGGAATAGATGAGATAGATCACTTTGCCCGC
>CAYYCF010000342.1:0-1122 GCA_964470235.1 uncultured Anaerolineales bacterium
TTGAACGAGAAAGGATTGAAAGTGAGCGTCGGGCCAGAGAGAAAGCTGTGCTGGAACGGTTTGAACGAGAAAGGATCGAAAGTGAGCGCGTGGCCGGAGAGCAAGCCGAACTGGAACGGCTTGAACGAGAAAGGATCGAAAGTGAGCGTCTGGCCAAAGAGAAAGCTGAGCAGGAACGGCTCGCGCGAGAAAGGATTGAAAGTGAGCGTCGGGCCAGAGAGATGGCGGAGCGGGAACGACTGGAACGAGAAAGGATTGAAAGCGAGCGCCTTGCCAGAGAGAAGACCGAGCAACAGCGATTGACGGCGCGGGAAGCTCAACTGGAGCAACCCACCCCTCTGTTTTCACTAAAGAGAGAAATTCAGCCTGCGCCCGCAAAGAAACTAAGTCCCTGGTTTGTAATGCTCGGACTCGGATTCATCGGCGCCATCGGTTTCGTCGTGTATGTCCTCTCCGCCAGGCCAGCCCCCGTGACGCAAGCGCCCCCTACAGCGGACCTCGACGCTACCTCAACCGCAAGCGTCGAGCAGACCGCCGAGGCAGCGGCGCAAGCCACCGACGCCGCCCGCGCCGCGCGGACACAGACACCTACAACAATGCGGACATCCACTGCCCCAATTCCGACAGCCACCCGCACACCAACCCGCACAGACGCTCCTTCAAATACTCCGACACAAACAGCGTTCCCTGCAACAGCTAAAGTCGCTGCTACAATTTCCAGTGGTGGCATCAGCCGACCCGCCAACGCAATCACTATTTCATCGCTCGAAATCTGCACAAATTCCGGATGCTCTTCTGCTCAATCCGGCCAGTCGTTACCCGGCGGAGCATTCGATGCATCAACTACTTGGCGTTTTTCGATCACCAATACCGCAAGCGAACCCGTTAGCGCCTTTGCTCACTGGTCAACGTACGGTGGGCAATACCGGACATCTTGTAATGGAAATGCCACCCCATATGTGACAATTACGCTTGCCGCGCAGAAGTCCTTTACATGTACGTTGTCGGGCGCGCTAATTCGGTCATTTGCTTATGCAGCCAAGAGCAACCCGGTCGTGGTCACAAACGCCGGGGGGGACTATCCAGATGGTTCACGGGCGAACGCGGCCGGAATTAGCTGGA
>CAYYCF010000342.1:1222-2897 GCA_964470235.1 uncultured Anaerolineales bacterium
CAGGGAAATGAATCGCTGTGATAAACTATTGCTTGAGGTGACACCATGCTCGCAGTGAAACTTAGAGGCCAAATCACAAACAGCCATCGGCTGGTCATCGAACTCCCTAAAGACATCGCGCCAGGCGTCGTCGAGGTGATCATTCTTCACCAAACGACACCCCCTCTGCTAAGCAAAAAGAGACAGCGCAAAGTGGTTCACCCGGGATTCGGCGTTTGGGCAAAGCGTAAGGACATTATCAGCACGGAAGCATACGCGGCAGAATTAAGACGCAGGATTGAGAATCGGGAAGATGGCCGCCAGTGACGACGCTTTCTAAAACACTTCACGCCGTTTCCAGAAATTGAGGCGGAACGGCCATATTGAAAAAAGCGCCGGATGAAAATCCGGCGCTTTCTTTCGTGAACAAATCTCATAGAGACGCCCCGCCCTTCGACTTTACTCAGGGGGGCGTCTCTACTTTCTTGGCCCATCAAAGTCTCGTCACCGTCCCGCACGCGTCGCACTTGATCTCGGTCTGTCCGCGAAGCACGGGTTTGGTGAACGCGCTGCCGCACGAGGGGCATTGAGTGGGCGCGTTTTTGACGCGATCCACTTCGGCTTGATCGATCTCGACGGCGCGATCCTTCGTGTAATCGCCGTTCTTCGCGCGCCCGATCATCGCCTGCCAGTCTTCGGCCTGCGGGCCGACGAGTTGGAACAGCGCGACTCTCATCGGCGCGCCGGAGGCGAAGTCCATGCTGAGGTGCTCTTCGTCTTTGTTTGCGCCCTGCTCGCTCAATCCCACCGCACCTTCAACCTGAGACAGCGGCGCGTCCACCGGCACGCTAAAATCACCCTCGCGCTCTTCGAAGATGATCCGTTGATCGGTGAGGAAGAGGATGCCGCCCAGCGGATCCGAGTTCGGGCGGAGCCAATTGGCCTGGGCCGCAGCGACGCCGCCTTCGGTCGCCATCAATTGGAACGAGGCCGTGGACAGCGCTTCGAGCATCCAGGCGATCCAGTCGAAGTGCGCGCTCAACGTGTCGGCTTGGACCTGAAAGTTGTCGTATTGGCCGAGGATGGACTGTTCGGCGGCGGCGGCCTGCGCTTCGGCGCTGGCCACCAGCGACACCGTTCCCATGTATTGCGGCCGCGCCGCTTGCGGATTGGCGGATTGAGACATGAGAACCGCCATCGCCTGCTGGATGTTCGGCATCATCTGGCCCAACTGCGCCGATTGCTGTTGTACGTCGGCGTTCACCGCTTGCTTCACACCCGCCCATTGATCCGTCAGGCTTAGCACTTGCGATTCGAGCGCTTTCTCGAATAGATAGCCCTGGGCGCGCGCGCCGCTCAACTGGCGCGGCAGGTTGCCCACTTTAGTTTCCAAATCTTCGAGCGCATCTTTGGCAAACGAGAGCATGGCCCGCGTTTGCAGATCGTTCACCTGGCTCTGCGCTTGCAGGATGTCGGCCTGGGTGACCGGGCCGGTGAGGTCGGCAATGGACATGCCCGCGCCTGCTTTGGCGCGTTCACTTTCGTACCCGCCCGCGCGGGCGCGCTCGATCATCACCTGCCACTCGTTGGAATCCTGGCCGTCAATGTGAAAGTGCGCCGACTGGCCGCCGTAATCCACGTCCAGGTGATCTTCGTGCCCCATCAGGCCTTTCTTGCTGGCCTTCGCGATTCCGAT
>CAYYCF010000343.1:0-2886 GCA_964470235.1 uncultured Anaerolineales bacterium
AGTTCGACGCGGCGCGTGGTGGGGTCGAGGGTGGCGAACAGTTGATCGGCGGTGACCACGCCGGCGTTGGTGAGACCGTTGAGGAGCGTGGACTTCCCGGCGTTGGTGTAACCCACGATGGCGACGATTGGCACGGCGCTGCGTTTGCGCTGGGCGCGGTATCGTCCACGATGCGCGCTGACTTTCTCCAATTCCTTTTTGAGAAAAGCGATCTTGCGTGAGATTTCGCGGCGATCCACTTCCAGTTGAGTCTCACCCGGGCCGCGCAAGCCCACGCCGCCGGTGCCGCCGCGCCCCGACGCGCCTCCGGCTTGCCGCGCCAAGTGCGTCCACTGGCGCGTGAGCCGCGGCAGGCGGTATTGATACTGCGCTAGTTCCACTTGAATCGCGCCTTCGTGCGTGTGCGCGTGCTGGGCAAAAATGTCGAGGATGAGCGCGGTGCGATCCAGCACTTTGACATTTTCGCCGAGGATGCCTTCCAGTTCGCGCTGGTGGCGCGGCGAAAGCTCCTCGTCGAACACTACCGTGTCGGCCACCGTCTCTTCCACAAAATCTTTCAATTCATTCGCTTTGCCGGAGCCGATAAACGTATTGGGGTCGGGCTTATCTATCTTTTGATAGATTTCACCCACGACTTCCATCCCGGCGGTGTCGGAGAGCAGGGCCAATTCGGCCAGCGAATCTTCGACCGAGAGGAGGTGTTCGCTATTGCGAAGTTCGACGCCGACGAGGAAGGCGCGCTCGGAGGGAGGTTGAGTGGGGACGGGACGCTTGGGCATTGATTTGACAACGGATGGAACGGATGACGAGGGGATTATAACCTGTTTGACCTAACCCCTCCCGATGCTGACCGCGTTGCGGTCAGCACCACCCTCCTCTTCCCTCATTTCCCCGAGTTCCCCCTCTCCCCGCTCCAGCGCATTACCCTCTCCATTGCTTCGCGCACGCGCGCAGTCGGCGTGCAGAGCGATAATCGAATATAGCCTTTGCCCGATGGCCCGAACACCGTGCCGGGGGTGACGCTGACGTGAGCTTTTTCCAGCAGAGCGTCGGCGTAGTCCGTTTCCGAAATGCCGGCTGGAAGTTTTGCCCAAACGTAAATTGCGCCGGAGGGCGATTCGACCTGCATCCCGGCCGAGCGCAGGGCCTCTACCACAATATTGCGGCGTTGGCGGTATTGCTCGTTGCGTTCGACCAGCCAGCTCTGGTCGCCGGTAAGCGCGGCGGCGGCGGCGGCGTCCATCACCGGTTGAAATGATCCGGCGTCTACGTTACTTTTCATTGTGTTGAGCGCGTTCAAGGCATCGGCGTTGCCGCAGGCCACGCCCGCCCGCCAACCGCTCATGTTGTACGTTTTGCTCATTGTATTGAATTCCACGCATACGTCTTTCGCGTTTGGAATTTGCAAAATGCTTGGCGCGCGGTAGCTGTCGTAGGTGATTTCCACGTACGGCGCGTCGTGGCCGATGAGGAAGTTGTATTGGCGTGCCAATGCCACCGCCACGGCGAAGAATTCGAGCGAAGCCACGCCGCCGGTGGGGTTGTTGGGGTAATTGAGCCACATCAACTTCGCGCGATTCAAGACATTGGGTTTGAGCGTGCGCAAATCGGGGAGGAATAAGTTTTCGGCTAGCAGCGGCATGTAGACAACTTCGCCGCCGGCCATGCGCGTGCCCATGGTGTACGGCGCGTAACCAGGGTCAGGCACTAGGACTATATCGTTGGGGTTGATGTAGGCCATCGCCAAATTGAAAATGCCCTCTTTTGATCCGAGCAGGCCCAGCACTTCGGTTTGTGGATCGAGTTTGACCGCGAAACGTTTGCTGTAAAAGTGTGCCCATGCTTCGCGGTAATGTGGTGTGCCGCTGAAGGGCATGTAACCGTGATGGGTCGGATCGTCGGCGGATTTTTTTAGGGCCTCGATTATGTAGGGTGTGGGTGGCATGTTGGGTGAGCCCATGTCCATGCGGATGATGTTGGCCTTTGTTTTTTTGAGTGTTGTTATTTTTTGGTTGAGTTGGTGGAAAAAGTAGGGAGGGAGTGAGTTGTTTCGGTTTGCTAGTTGGTGTGTTTTGTTTTGCATTTTTGTGTGTTGGAGGTTATTGCCTACGCGCATTTCATTTTCTCGTTTTTCAAAAGATTTCGATCCACGGAGGACACGAAGGAGCACGAAGAAAACCTTAGTGTGTCTTCGTGTGCCTTCGTGGATTCCTACGGTTGGCTCTCAAGGTACGCCTCGATCACCCGGCCCACACGCTCCAAACTGGCCGCGCTCACCTTGTCCGCCGTGTCTTGCGTGGTGTGCCAGTACGGATAATCGAAGTCAATCAAATCCACCGACGGAATACCGCGCTGCATGAACGGCGTGTGATCGTCCAACATGGAATATTTTGGCACAGGGATAAAATACTCGCCGTAGCCCAAATCGGCGGCGATGCGAAACAGCCTGGCAGAGAGAGTCGGATCGGAATTAAGATCAAGATAAAACTGCTGATCGGCGTCGCCCACCATATCCGCCAAAATCATCGCCTGCGGTGTCACGGCTAATGACTCCGCCATCCTGGTCGAGCCGACGATCCAATCCCCACCGTCAATGCCGCCGTTATCTTCGGCGTCGAAAAACGCCAGCCACACTTCGTTTTTCAGATGATCCGCGTCGAGGGCGCGCGCCAGTTCGAGCAGAACTGCCACCCCGCTCGCGCCGTCGTCCGCGCCCGGCACCGGCGAGCGCGGCGAAATAGAATCTTGATCGGCAAATTTGCGCGTGTCGTAATGCGCGCCGACGATGATCACCCGGCCTTTCCCGATGGCCGCTTTGCCGATGATGTTTCGCGCCGGAGTATCACGGTAGGTAAACTCTTGCGTTTCAGTTTGCCAACCGGCGCT
>CAYYCF010000344.1:0-2879 GCA_964470235.1 uncultured Anaerolineales bacterium
ACTTGCGTTGGGCATTTAGAGAATGTCCCGACCGGTGTCGAGATGGAAGGCGGGTTCCCATGATGAGACAACGTCCTCTCGCGCGAATGTCGCCTGTCGTACTGCTCGCCTTCCTCGCGCTCTCCTCCTGCGTGCGGCCTAATCTGCCTGACGTGCTGGCCCCGGCGGGCCAGGCCGGGCCGGGCACCGTGGCGGAAGCCGGGGTGGCCGCCTTCATCGGCATCGTGGCCCCGGCGGAGGGCAGCCAGGTGCAGGCCGGCGTGTTCATCGACGTGCACTCGATGGTCGTCGACCCGGCGGCCGGCGTCGCGGCAGCCACTCTGCTCGTGAACGGCGCGTCTGAGCGCGTTGACCTGCTCCAAGAGCCGTTGCAGCGCGGCGACCTGTACCAGCCGTGGACGCCCCAGGGGTGCGGGCCGGTCGTGCTGCAGGTGCAGGCGGCCACCGCCGATGGGCGCGCGCTCGAGTCTCCGGCTGTTAACGTCACGGTCACGTGCGACGTCACGCCTCCGTCGGAAACGCCCACTGCCACCCCGACGCAGCCGCTGGAGGCGACCCCGGTCGAGGAACCTACGCAGTCCGAGCCTGAGCCGACGGATCAAGTTGCGCCGGAGCCGACCACAGCTGTGCCGGTACCGAGCGCGACGACCCCGGTGCCCGCCAGCGCGCCGGCCATCCTCGCCTTCGACGCCGCCCCGCCGCAGATTAACCCCGGCGGGAATTCGCGGCTGACCTGCCAGATCAACGGCGCGGTGCACGCCGATATCGGCGGGCTGGAAGTCAACCCAGCCAATTGCGATGGACTCATTGCGCCTTTTGTCGTCTACCCGGCGACGACCACAATATTCACACTGCGGGCTTGTGCCACGGCCGGGAACGAACTGTGCTCGACTGCAACCGTGACGGTGCAGGTGATCGCGGCGCCCACAGCAACGTTTACTCCGTTCTTTACCAACACACCCACGCGCACGCCGACGCCGACCCCGGTCACGCCGCAGCCGCCTGGCGCGCCGACGCCGATCTCGCCCACGGGCACTTTGAGTTGCCTTGCGGCGCTGGACGTCAACCTGAGTTGGACACGGCCCTCAGGCGATGTGGCGGGCTACGTCTGGGTGATCGAACGCGCCTACGCCGCCAACGGCCCGTGGGAAGCGTGGGCGTCGAATTTCACGGTCAACACTTCCGCGACTCGCAACGTGGTCTGCGGTTCGGCCTACTACTACCACTGGCGCGTAGCCGCGCAGGACAGCCAGGGCCAACTCGGGCCGTGGTCGGTGTGGGTCAACTTCCGGGCTAAGTGAGCCGGGGTCATGCGGGACAAGGCGCTGGCTGGCCGGGCTGACCCAGAGCAAAGATGTGGTCAATACCATCAGGCGCCGCGACCCACAGGCCAACCCGAATTTTGCGGGGGATATGATCGAGAGTGTGACGATCAGCGAAGGCTGATCGCTTTCGGCCACGCCCGTATTTGACAACGGATGAAACGGATGAGAACGGATATTAAATCCGTTGAATCCGTTTTATTCGTTGTCTGCTTTTTGCCTACGGATAATTCCTCTGCAGCATTCTGGGGAAGGGGCTGGCCTCCCGGATATGCTCCGTTCCGCAAATCCAGGCTACCGTCCGTTCAACGCCCAACCCAAAACCGGAGTGCTGCACCGTGCCGTACTTTCGCAAATCGAGATACCACTTGTAGTTTTCGATGGGCAGTTTTTGCTCGCGAATGCGCGCGACCAGCGTGTCGTGATCCGCGATGCGCTCCGAGCCGCCGATGATTTCGCCGTAGCCTTCGGGCGCGAGCAGGTCGGCGGACTTGCACACTTCGGGGCGGCCCGGCCAGGGCTCCATGTAAAATGCTTTCATGGCCGTGGGGTAGCCGACGACGAACACCGGCTTCTCGAATTGATTCGCCAGCGCGGTTTCGTGCGGCGAGCCAAAATCGTCGCCCCATTCGATCTTCAACAATTCCTTTTGTTCCGGGTCGGCGGTTTCGGCGGCCAGTTTCTTCAAGCGCTTAATCGCCTCGTCGTAGGAGATGCGCGGAAAGGGCGCCACGATCTTCTCCAGTTTTGACGTGTCACGCTCCAATGCCTTCAATTCGGCGGCGCGCTCACGCAAGCAGGTCTGCACGATGTGCGAGACGAAGTTCTCCTCAATCACCAATAACTGATCCAAATCGCAATAGGCGATCTCCGGCTCCACCATCCAGAACTCGGTGAGGTGGCGGCGCGTTTTGGATTTTTCGGCGCGGAAGGTGGGGCCGAAGCAATACACCCTGCCGAACGCGCCGATGTTGGCTTCGTTGTAAAGCTGGCCGGTCTGCGCCAGATAAGCGTTCTCTCCAAAATAGTCCAACTCGAACAGCGTGCTGGTGCCTTCGCCCGCCGCCGGAGTGATGATGGGCGTGGACATTTCGAGGAAGCCGTCCCTGTCCAGCCACTCGCGGATGGCGCGCATGACGGTGGCGCGGATGCGCAAGATGGCCCACTGCCGCGATGAACGAATCCACAAGTGCCGCCAGTCCATGAGGAATTCCACGCCGTGCTCTTTGGGCGCAATCGGGTATTCGTTTGACACTTGCACGGCGCGCAGATCGCTCACGCCCAACTCGAAACCGCCCGGCGTGCCTGGGGCGCGCTCGTCGGCGCGGACCGTGCCGGTGATTTCCAGCGACGACTCTTGGGTGAGCTTGGCCGCCGCCGCGAACACTTCTTCGGACACGTCTTTTTTGAACACGACACACTGCACGACGCCCGTGCCGTCGCGCACTTGCAGGAATTGCAGTTTGCCTTTGTCGGTGCGGGCGTAAAGCCAGCCCTGCAAAGTCACGGTCTCGCCCACGTGGGCGGCGATGTCTTGGATGCGGATGATGGTGGTCA
>CAYYCF010000345.1:0-2850 GCA_964470235.1 uncultured Anaerolineales bacterium
TCTCGGCGGTAAGACTTCACATCTAGCCGCGTTTGATGGCGACTAATTTCTTCGCCGTTTCGACCGCGATGGCGGCGTCGCGGCAGTAGGCGTCGGCTTCGATCTCTTCGGCGAAGGCCGCGTTCAACGGCGCGCCGCCCACCAACACGATCAGTTTATCTCGTATCCCCGCTTCTTTCAATGCCTTGATCACCACCGCCATGTAGGGCATGGTGGTCGTCAACAGCGCGCTCATGCCCACGATGTTGGGGTTGTGTTCTTTGATGGCGGCCATGAATTTATCCGCGTCGTTGTTGATGCCGAGATTGACCACTTTGAAGCCCGCGCCTTCCATCATCATCGCCACCAAATTCTTGCCGATGTCGTGAATGTCGCCCTTCACCGTGCCGATGACCATCGTGCCGATCTGCGGCGCGCCGGTTTCGGCCAAGAGCGGGCGGAGGATGCCCATGCCGGCCTTCATCGCTTTGGCGGCCATCAGCACTTCCGGCACAAACAAAATGCCGTCGCGGAAATCCGCGCCGACGATGTCCATGCCGCCCACCAGCGCTTGGGTCAGCGTGTCGTAGGGCGACAAGCCGCGCCGCAGAAGTTCGTTCGTCCCGGCAATAATTTCGTCGGCCAAGCCGTCGTACAGGTCGTCCTGCATTTTCTGAATGAGTTCATCTGTTTCAAGTTTGGTGATGTCGGTTTGTTCGTCGGTCATAAATCCTCTGTGCGGGGGTATGGGGGTATGGGAGTGCAGGAGTAGGCACGCCCACACTCCCACACTCCCATACCCCCATTCATCTACAATTGCGCAACGCGCCGCCGCTGGCTCCGCCGCCCGGCTTGCGCCGCCGTCGGCGTCGGTAATTGGCCGTTCAAATGCGGGAACGGATCCGTCTTGTGCGGGATGGCGATGGCCCCCACAAATTCATTTTGAAATTCGGCGGCCACTGCCGTTTGAACGTGGTGGCACGACCGCGCGATGCGCGCCGCCTCGGCTCGGCCCTCGCGGTTGAGCAAGGCAATGCGCGCGCCGTCTCCGGCGGCGTTGCCCACCGTCGCCACCCGATCCAGTTCGCAATCGGGAATCATGCCCAAGATCATGGCGTGGCGCGGATCAATGTAACTGCCGAAGGCTCCGGCCAGCACGATCCGATCCACTTGGGTCGAGCCGTTCTCGGCCATCAGCAGTTTGACTCCGGCGTACAGCGCGGCCTTGGCCAACTGAATGGCGCGCACATCGTTCTGCGTGACGATGATGGGGCTGCCCGTCGCGCTGTGGGGCGCGTCCACCAAAACGTATTCGCAGGCGCGGCCTTTGAACACTACGCGCGGCGAGCGCTCTTGCGCGGCGATGTCGAACCGCCCGTCGGCGTCGATGATTCCGCCGAGATACATTTCGGCCACGGCTTCGATGATGCCACTGCCGCAAATGCCGGTGGCCCGCGCCGAGTCCGGGATCGAATCGCCGGGCCGGAGCCACTCCTCGCAGCCGATCACTTTGAACTGCGGTTCGAGTGTGGCCGGATCGATTCGCACGCGCTCAATCGCGCCTGGGGCGGCGCGCTGGCCGTGCGTAATCTGCGCGCCCTCAAACGCCGGGCCGGTGGGGCTGGAACAGCACAGCACTCGTTTCCGATCCCCCAGCACGATCTCGGCGTTCGTGCCTACGTCCACGATCAACATCATTTCGTCTTGATGGTGCGGCGCTTCGGCCAACTGCACGGCCACGTTGTCCGCGCCGACGTGCCCGGCGATGCACGGCAGAACGTGCACGCGCGCCGCTGCACCGAGTTTGAGGCCGAGATCGCGCGCCTTGAGATCAACCGGCGAGTCTATCGCCAGCGCAAACGGCGCGCCGCCCAATTCTACCGGATCAATTCCCAAAAGAATGTGGTGCATTACGGTGTTGCCGGCGATGACCATATCGTAAATGTCGTCGGCCGTCAGCCCGGCCTTGGCGGCGGCTTTCTTCGCCAGATCGTTCAAGGCGGTGATGATTGTGCGATGCAAGCGCGCCGCGCCTTGCGGCTCCATCATGGCATAGCTCACGCGGCTCATCAAGTCTTCGCCGTAGCGCACTTGGGGATTCATCGCCGCTTCGGTGGCCAACACCGCGCCCGTTCGCAAGTCGCACAGGTGCGCCACGACAGTGGTCGAGCCGACATCCACCGCGAGTCCGTACACGCCTTCGGCATAGCCAGGTTGAACGCGGAGCACTTCTTTGTCTTGCCACACGGTGAGCGTGACGGCAAACTTGCCTTCTTTGAGCGCGGGTTGGAGGGTCGGCAGAACTAACGGATCAATGGTCAATCCGGTGAGCTTCCATTGTTCGGCGATGGCCTCCTGCAACCGTTCCCAATCGCCGCCGTGTTCTTCGAGTGTGGCGGATTTGGTTTCGACGTAAATCTGCCGCACCGAGGGCAGGACATCAATGACCCGATCGGTCGCCGCTTTGGAAATGATCTGCTTGCGGGCTTGACTCTCTTCGGGAACGGTGATCAGCAGGTCGCCGACGACGAGGGCGGCGCAGGCGAGTCGGCGCCCCACCAGATTATGCTCGGCGCAGTATTCGGCTTCACGGTCCTCTAGCGGCGAAAGATGATCGGCGGCGGAAGTGATGGCGTGTTTGGCGAAGTGTCCCTCTTCGACGGCGATCTGGCATTTGCCGCACGTCTGCCGCCCGCCGCAGATCGATTCGAGTTCGACGCCGAGCAGGCGAGCCGCGTCCAGCAGAGTCGTTCCGGCAGGAACGGCTCCGCGCCGCCCGGAAGGCATGAGCGCAATTTGAAAGTGTGTGGACGTGTCGGACATACAAGTTGGCGGATTATAGCATTAATGAATCGTGCTAAACTGAAAGTT
>CAYYCF010000346.1:0-2837 GCA_964470235.1 uncultured Anaerolineales bacterium
GACTTCCGGCAATCGTACGCGCCCACCGATCTCCTGCGCGACTGGCCGGCGGCCGCCGAGCAGTTTCCCAACGAAATTGCCTACCTGAAACTGCCGCTCGCCGAAGACGGGAGCGCACTGCCTCCCGGTATCTACTTCCTCCGCGCCGACGGGCCGGACGGCAATTTCGTCGATCACGTCATGGTCGTCTCGAAGATCAATCTGACGTTCAAAGTGAATTTCGACGAGGCGCTGGTGTGGGCCACCGATTTGCAGACCGGCCAACCCGCGCCGAACCTGCCGCTCACCATTTACGACGACAACTTCCGCGCCGTCACCGGCGGAGCGACCGATGCGAACGGCGTCTACCACGCCATCTTCCCCGCCTCGACCCTCCCCTCGCTGTGGGACGGACTCTACGCGGCCTCGTCGGCCAGCGACGCGTTTGCCGTCGCCTATTCGCAGTGGACGGGGGGCGTGGACGCGTATGATTTCAATCAAACCAGCAGTTACTATCCGCGCACTGAAAACGTTTATCTCTACACCGACCGCCCGGTATACCGCCCCGGCCAGGTCGTTTCATTCAAAGGCGTCGTCCGCGCCGAGAACGACGCCCGCTTCTCTTTGCCTGATCTGCGCGACATTCAAGCGCGCATCACCAACGATCAGGGCGAAGAGGTGTACACCGACACGCTCAAACTGACCGGCTACGGCACGTTCGCCGGAGAGTTCACGCTGGCCGACGCCGCCGGGACGGGCTATTACAATCTCTTCACGACGACCAAAGACGATGACTATCAAGCCAATCTCGGTTTTCAAGTGGCCGAATATCACAAGCCGGAATTTTTGGTGAACGTCACCGCCGATAAACCGGCCGTGGTGCAAGGCGCAACCATTCACGCCGACGTGCAATCCAGTTTCTTCTTCGGCGGGCCGGTCTCCAATGCGGACGTGGAATGGACTCTGCTCTCGGCCGATTCGTACTTTCAATACAACGGCCCAGGTTACTACGACTTTGCCGACTTCGACACCACCTCCGGCGAAGGCACGCCGTACTACGGCGCGTTCGGCGAAGTGATTGCCTCCGGCGCCGGCAAGACGGACGCGCAGGGCAAACTGGCGCTCACCATCCCCGCCGACATCGGCAAGAAGACCGTGTCGCAGTTGTTCACGCTCGAAGCCACCGTCACCGATGTCAACGGCCAAGCGGTCAGCGGACGGACGAGCGTCACCGTGCATCAGGGCGATTTCTATCTGGGCATCGGGCCGCAAGAATTTGTGGGGCAGGCCGGAAAAGAATCCAAATTCAACGCCATCGCGTTGGACTGGAACGGCGAGCCGGTCGGCGGCGTGCCGGTCACCGTCACCTACTTCAAGCACGAATGGTTCAGCGTGCAGGAAGAAGACGAATTCGGAAACAAAGTGTGGACGTGGGCGAGCAAAGATACGCCCGTCGCCAGCGAAACGGTGACGGCAGGCGCGGACGGCACGGCGGTGTCCAAGTTCACGCCCGCCGACGGCGGCACGTACAAAGCCGTCGCCGCCGCAACCGATTCGGGCAACCGCAAGATCAGCGCCGCCTCGTACATCTGGGTTACGTCCAATGCGTTCGTTTCGTGGCGGCAGGAGAACAACAATCGCATCACGCTCGTGCCGGATCGCAAATCTTATGCGCCAGGCGACACGGCCAGCATCCTCATCCCCTCGCCGTTTCAGGGCGAGACGAAAGCCCTGGTCACCGTCGAGCGCGGCGGCATTTACAAAACCGAAGTGCTGACGCTGACGAGCAACAGCACCACCTATCAACTGCCTATCACGGCGCAATATGCCCCCGACGTATACGTTTCCGTAGTCATCGTCAAAGGCGTGGACGACACCAACCCCGCGCCCGCGTTCCGGGTCGGCCTGGCGCACCTCCAAGTGAGTCCGGAGCAACAAGAGATTGCCGTGACGCTCACGCCCGACAAGACTAAAGTCGGCCCGCGCGAGGACGTGACGTACAAAGTGCACGCCGCCGATTACAAAGGCAACCCCGTGCAAGCCGAATTCTCGCTCGGCCTTTCCGACCTCGCCGCGCTCTCACTGGCCGCGCCCAACAGCGGCCCGATCCTCGACTCGTTTTACGGCGAGCGCGGACTCAGCGTGCGCACCGCCGTCGGACTCACGCTCTCGGTGGATCAACTCAACGTGCAGACCGCCTCCGTCAAAGGCGGCGGCGGCGGCGCGGAAGCAGGCTTCGTCGAAGTGCGCGGCGATTTCCGCGACACCGCTTATTGGAATTCAGCCGTCGTCACCGATGCAAACGGTGACGCATCTGTGACTATCCGACTACCTGACAACTTGACTACATGGCGATTGGACGCTCGTGGCGTGACCGCCGAAACCCTCGTCGGGCAAAACGCGGTGGACATCGTGGCCACCAAAGATTTGCTGGTGCGTCCGGTCACTCCGCGCTTCTTCGTCGTCGGCGATCAAGCGAAACTCGCCGCCGTCGTCAACAACAACACGGACTCCGATCTCAGTGTTGACGTGACTCTGAGCGGATCGGGATTCACGCTGGCCGATCCGGCGGCGCAGACGATCACGGTCAAAGCTCACGACCGCGCCAAAGTGGAGTGGACGGCCGCCATCGCCGACGCGCCCGCCGCCGATCTCACCTTCACCGCCGTCAGCGGCAGTTTGACGGACGCCTCCAAACCGCCGCTCGGCGCGCCGCCCGATCAACTGCTTCCCATTTATAAATACTCCGCGCCCGAAACGGCCGGCACGGCGGGCGAACTGGACGGGGCGGCCTCCCTCACCGAATTGATCGCCCTGCCGCGCCGCTTCGACGCCTCGCAGGGGCAGTTGTCGGTTGA
>CAYYCF010000347.1:0-2836 GCA_964470235.1 uncultured Anaerolineales bacterium
CAAGACTTCCTCAAAGACCACAAATTGGAAATCCGATTCGAGAACGGCCCATCTCAAGATTCAAACTTCCAACTTCAAACTTCAAACTTCCAACCTCCAACATGGGACAAGCCCGGCATCTTCCCGGTCGTCCTCACCGGCCCGGCGCCGGTGTGCGCCGTATGCGGCCAGCCGCTCCCTCACAAACCCGATCACATGACGCAGTTAGACGCCGGACACTTCGCGCCCAAGACCGAGCCGCGCATCAAACTGCGCGGCAAGCTGGACTCGCTGCACGCCTTTGCCATGCTGGCGGCGGCAGAAGCGCGGCGTTACCAATTGCCAAAACTGGGAGAAGGGTTGGACACGGTGGCGGCCTATTGCCGCGAGATTCAATCCGCCGAATACCATGCGCGCCCCGTTCAACCGTTTGCCCTGGCCGGAAAATCGGAAGAGGAGATACACGAAATCTCACACTGGCCCGAGAAGCATTTAGGCATCGCGCACATCGTGCCCGGCGCAGACGACCACGCTATCTTGCACTGGCTTAATACGCTGCGGACGATGACACGTGAGACCGAGATCGCCGCCCTCGAAACTTTTCCGCCGCCGCTACGGGCCGATCTTCCTCGCGCGCTCAACCGTTTGAGCAGTGGCATTTATTATCTCGAATTGCTGCTCAAATCGGGGGCGTTGGGCTGGAAAAACACGTAACAATGCCGTTCACCAAACACTTAACTTCATTTCATCCCCCGTTTACCTGTTTGGATAAAATAGTTATTGCATTCTCCTCTTATACATCGCGCCCGACTTCTTCCCAAGCCGGGCGCGGTGTGTTTAAAGACAACGGATGAAACGAATGTGAACGGATGGAAAAAGCACTATCCGTTTCCATCCGTTCCATCCGTTGTTACAAATTGCTCTTTATCGCCTTCGCCGCCTCTTCGTTCATGCCCCGCACGCTCCGCAATTCCTCAACGCTCGCGGCGCGGATGCCTTCAATGTCGCCGAACTTTTTGAGCAGAGCGCGCCTGCGCCCCGGCCCGATGCCCGGCACCGAATCCAACCGCGAGGCCACTCCGGCTTTTTGCCTGCGGTCGCGGTGATGCGTGATGGCGAAGCGGTGCGCTTCGTCGCGCACGCGCTGGACGAGAAACAATCCTTGTGAACTGCGCGAGAGCATGATCGAATTCGGTTGGGCCGGCAGGAAAATTTCTTCCTGCTGTTTGGCCAGGGCCGCCACCGGCACGCGGCCGGTCAATCCGAATTCGGCCAGCGCTTCCACCGCCACCCCCAACTGCCCTTTGCCGCCGTCAATCAATAACAAATCCGGCAGGAGCGCGAATGACTCGTCTACCTTTTGCCCCGGCGCGCGCGCCACTCCTCTAATTCCTCCCCTTTCCTTCATTTCCCCGAGTTCCCCCATTTCCCCCTCTCCCCTCATTTCCCTGAGTTCTCGCATTTCCCGCCACCGATTGAAACGCCGCATCAACGCCTCTTTCATACTGGCGAAATCGTCCACGCCCTGCACAGTGCGAATGTTGAACGAGCGATAGTGTTTTTTGTCCGGCGCGCCTTGGGTGAACACCACCATGCTGGCCACGGTGGCCGTGCCACCCGTGTGCGAAATATCAAAGCACTCGATTCGCGCCGGAGGGCGCGGCAGAGCCAGCGCGTTTTGCAATTCGGCCAGGCCCTCGACATGTTTGCTCGCGTCGGCCTCGCGCCGGGCTTGCAAGGCTTTCAACGCTTCGGCGGCATTCTCGGCGGCCATCTCCACCAAGTCGCGCTTCGTGCCGCGCCTGGGAACGGCCAACGTCACTTTGTCGCCGCCGCCGCGCTTGGAGCGCAGCCACTGGGCCACGATCTCGGCTTCGGCGATGTCGTTGGGCAGCAACACTTCGGGCGGCACGTAGGCCGCCTCCTCGTAAAACTGGGTGACGAACTGCGAAACGATCTCCTGAGCGTTCTCGTCTTCCGTGCCTTCGAGCATGAACGACTCGCGCCCGATCAGCTTGCCGGCCCGGATGAAAAAAATCTGGCAGCAGGCTTCGGCCTTGTCCCGGGCGAAAGCGATCACGTCCGAGTCCACTTGCTCGGCCGAAATCACTTTCTGTTTTTCGACCACGCGATCGATGGCGACCAGTTGATCGCGAATGGCGGCCGCCTTCTCGTATTGCAGGGACTCCGACGCCCGTTCCATCTCGACTTTCAACCGCGCGACCACGGAGTCTGTGCGCCCCTGCAGGAACTTGCACAGGTCGTCAATCATGGCGCGGTATTCGTCTTTGGAAACCGCGCCGATGCACGGCGCGTTGCACAGCTTGATGTCGTAATACAGGCAGGCGCGGGGGTCGCCGCCGGTGATGACGCGGTCACACGTGAGATAGGGGAAAATTTTGCGCAGGACGGCGAGGGTTTGGTGCACCGCCCACACGCTGGTGTACGGCCCGAAGTAACGCGAGCCGTCGCCTTCCATCCGCCGGGTGACGGTCACTTTGGGGAACGGCTCCGCCCAGTGAACTTTGACGTAGGGGTATCGTTTGTCGTCTTTGAGCAGGACGTTGTATTTGGGGCGGTGCCGCTTGATCAGCGTCATCTCGAGGATGAGCGCCTCGAGCTCGGAACTGACGACGATGGTTTCGATGTCGGCGATGCGCTGGACGAGTTGGGCCGTCTTGGGCGAGTCCGCTGGCGCGTGCGTGTGGAAATACGAGCGCACGCGGTTGCGCAGGTTCACCGCTTTGCCGACGTAAATGATCTTGCCGTCGGCGTCCTTCATTAAGTAACAGCCGGGTTTGACGGGGAGGGTGTCGAGGAGTTGCTGAATGTGATCCAAGGGGGTCATTGATTGAAA
>CAYYCF010000348.1:0-2829 GCA_964470235.1 uncultured Anaerolineales bacterium
GGTTTGACTCGCGGCCAGGCGTGAACTGCAAAGGTGATCGCCGCCAGCAATTCGGCAGCCCGGCCCGCCAGGAGCACGGCGGGCGGCCACCCCAGCCAGCCGCCCAGGCCGGCGGCCAGCACGCCGACGTTCAGCAAAACGTACGCTATCCACACCGGCGTTTCGTTTCGGCGCTCGAGTCCCCAGCGCGGCAGAATCCAAAAGGCCACGCCCATCGCCAATTGCAGTGTCCATCCAATCAACACGAACTCAATGTGCAGGGGCAGGATGCGCCACAGCATCGGGCTGAGCGGCACGCCTTTGTGGAAGAGCAGCAATGCGCCAAAGGTGAACCCCGCCGCCAAATAGAGCAGGGCCGTGCGGATGAATACAACGCTGAGCCGCGGCATTTTATCTTTCTTTCACTCTCGCCCACGAATTGATCACGAACGCCATGCCCGCCAGCCACTGCAAAACGGCCGACAGCGCAATGAGCCAGCTCGCTCCGGCCTGCGATTGAATGGCGGCCAACGGTTCGCCGACGGCGCGCAAGAGTAAGCCGATGTTCAACAGAGCGAACGTGGCCCAGCCCAAGCGTTCACTGCCGCGCGGCTGATCCCGCGAAAATTTAGGGAACATCCAAAAGGCGATACCGAAAATTAGTTGTGTCACCCAACCGACCATGAGCAAATGAAAGTAAACGGGCTGCAGCGCGGCGAAGACCGGCGGCAAATTGAGCAGTGGGCGCGCGGCCAGGGAAACGCCCACCAGGAGCGCGGCGACGAAACAGACCAAAGCAGATTTGACGAACCAGCGCGTCAGAGGCGGCATGATTTAGGCTGGTGATTACCCACAGGCGAGTAGCAAGGGCGTCTCGCCCGGCTACACCGAGACGTGGGTAATCACCAAGATTTAGGGAGTTGACTTTTTTGGGAGGCAGAGTAAAATCTGGCGGTGAAATCCTTTTTACTGCCATAGGAGGCAAGCTCAATGTCCGATCGTATCACTGGCACCGTAAAGTGGTTCAATGCCACCAAAGGCTACGGCTTCATCGCCCAAGAGGGCGGCGAGGACGTATTCGTTCATTTCTCGGTCATCGAGATGGAAGGCTACAAGAAGCTCAAAGAAGGGCAACTTGTGGAGTTCTCCATCGAGAACGGCCCAAAGGGCTTACAAGCGACAAACGTAATACTCAAATAATTTACCACAGGTAACACAAAGCTCTCGTCGAACATTCGGCGGGGGCTTTTTTTATTTTTCCATCGCCAAAACCAACAACCCCCTGGTCAAGTCACTGGCATACACGCACCTCAGCGGCTGGCCCAAGAGCTCGCAATCGTGCAGGCGCACGCCGTAGACGCCGTCGTAAATGTCACTGCCAAACACGCCGACGGTTTTTTCCGGGCGCACGGCTTTGAAGGCGTAGGCAGTTATGACCGGGCGATTGGGGTCGGCGGTGTCGTATTTGAACACGCGCACGCCGTCGCTGTACCAGCCCACGAACAGCAAATCGCCGGAGACCAGCAGGTTGTGCGGCGAGGAGTACGGCTGGTCGAGCGTGATCTGCGTCACTTCCTTCGGCTCAGAGAGATCCCGGATGTCGTAGAGGCGCAGTTGGCTCTTGGGCGGGTCGTAATTCACTTCGTCTTCGACAAAGAGGAAGCGCCCATCGGCGGTGGGATAGGCATGATGAATCTGCAAACCGTTCGGCGCGATACTGCCGTCTGGATTCAGCGCCGTCACCTCTTCGCCCGACTCCAACTGCCGCCGATCCAATATCGCCACTCCCGCCGACCAATACGCCGCGTACACGCGGTCGCCCACAATCGTAGTGTCGTGCACAAAATTCTCTTCCCCTGAACTTTGGAATCCGGCGTCGGGATGTGTGTAATGGTTGATCTCGCGCACCGCGGCCAGATCGCGAATATCCAACACGCGCAGATCGTTGGTGTCAATAGAAGAGACGTAAACGAACGCGCCGTCGCCGTTCTCGTCCGCGCTGATCTCGGTGGTATGCGTGTCGCACCATTGGACAGGCGAGCCGGTGTTCTGGCCGGTGTAAGTTTCCAACAGTGCAGGGTTAGCCGGATCGGTCACTTCCAGCATCGCCACGCCGCACACCTGGCTGGATACCGGCTCCATCGAAAGCACAATGTAATTACGCTCGCCTTGATGGAATGATTTCACGTCGGCGGTGTAAGTGGCGGCATTCCATCGCCACTCGCCCACGATGAAGGGTCGAGAGGGATCGGTGACGTCGGTGATGAAGAAGGCCGCCTCGTCGCCAAGCGATTGCACGACGTAGAGATGCCCGCCCGTCTCGAAGAGATCGATCTCGCCGTTGAAGCAAAAGCCGCTGGGCACGTAGGCCACTTCGGTTATTTTTTCTGCGGGCAAGCCAAAGGGCGACTCGTTGCAATTCTCCGGCGGGGCGGGGATTTTTTCGAGCGCCAGTGTGAGCGGCGCGGCGGCCGGGCGGGGCGTTCGAGTCGGTTCGCCCGCGGCCAACGCCGGTTCTTCAGTGCCGGCAGGAATCGCCGGAGTCGGCGCGCCGCCGAGTCCCAACGTCCGTGCAACAACATTGCAGTTGAGGACCACGAAAGTTAACAGCAGGAGGGGCGCGAATCGTTTCATGCCTCTGTTATACTACGGACGACTGAAAGATGAAAACCGATATTTTCTTCTTCAACACCCTCACGCGCGCCAAAGATAAATTCGAGCCAATCGCGCCGGATGAAGTGAGGATGTACGTCTGCGGCCCCACCGTTTACCGCTACATTCACATCGGCAACTTGCGGACGTGGTTGATGGCCGATCTGATCCGCCGCGTGTTGGAATACAACGGCTATG
>CAYYCF010000349.1:0-2826 GCA_964470235.1 uncultured Anaerolineales bacterium
TGCAAAATGCGGGCAAGATCAAAACGGTGGTGCTGGATAAAACGGGAACGATCACCAAAGGCCGCCCGACGGTGACGGACATAGTGAGAACTCCAAATCCCAAATCCCAAACTCAAAATGGAGAGGCGGAGATTTTGAGACTGGCCGCCTCCGCCGAAAAAGCGAGCGAGCACCCGCTGGGGGAGGCCATCGTGGCCGCCGCCACCGAGCGCGGCTTCACGCTCAGTCCGCCGGACGGTTTCAAATCCATTTCGGGTCAAGGCATTGAAGCGACCATTGACGGCCAACGCGTGCTGGTGGGCAACTTGCGAATGATGGAAGCAGAAGGCGTGCCGGTGAACGGCCTGGGCGCGGACGTGACTCGCCTGCAGGCCGAAGCGAAGACGCCGATGGTGGTGGCCGTGGACGGCGAAGCGGCCGGAGTGATCGCCGTCGCCGACAGCATCAAAGAGGGATCGATTGAGGCGATTGCCGAACTGCACCGGCTCGGTCTGGAAGTGGTGATGCTGACGGGAGACAATCAAAAAACGGCGGAGGCTATCGGCAAAGCGGCCGGCGTGGATCGCGTGATGGCGGAAGTGCTGCCCGGCGACAAAGCGGCGATGGTGAAACAACTACAGACGATAGACGAAGGACCGCTTAGCGAGACGAAGGAGTCGCCGTCACCCGTCGTCCGTCGTTCGTCGTCCGTCGTTGCGATGGTCGGCGATGGGGTGAACGACGCCCCGGCCCTGGCCCAGGCCGACGTGGGCATCGCCATCGGCACTGGCGCCGACGTGGCCATGGCCGCCGCCCCGGTGACGCTGATCAGCGGCGACCTGCGCGGCGTGCCGCGCGCCATCGGCCTCTCGAAGCAGACCATGCGCACGATCAAGCAGAATCTGTTTTGGGCGTTTTTCTACAACGTGATTCTGATCCCGGCGGCGGCACTGAGCTTCCTCACACCGATTCTCGCGGCGGGCGCGATGTCGTTCAGTTCGATTTTTGTGGTGACGAATAGTTTGAGGCTGAGGGGGTTCAAACTGCGAAAGTAGTTGAACCGTAAGAGAGTTGAACCGCCAAGGACGCAGAGAGCGCAAAGGAAAAAGGCAAACCGCCCCGGGACAATTGCTCGGGGCGGTTCGTTTTGCGGGTTTGCTCTATAATACTGCCGTGAACACCGAGCGGCAAGCAGAAAAGGCTCATTCTAACTAACTCAAAGGTGCGCCCATGGAAGTCATATTACACACACATATTGAAATCACATCGGACGTGCGGGGGGGCAAGCCACGCATTGCCAACACGCGGATTGCAGTAGCGGACGTTGTGCTAATGCACCTGCGGTTGGGGCAATCGTTGGAAGAGATCGCTGGCCGATACGATTTGCCTCTAGCGGGAGTGTACGCGGCGATAGCCTATTATCACGATCACAAGGATGAGATCGATGGGAGCATTGAGGATGATCAGGCTTTCGCCGAAGCATTTCGGCGCAACAACCCCTCTCCTCTTCAGGAAAAGCTCAAAACATTGAGCCATGGCTGATCGCATTCGCTTCCATCTGGACGAGAATGTTGACCCTGATATCGGGTATGGCCTTCGGCACTACGGCGCGGATGTTACGACGACGGTAGAATCTGGTCTGCGGACAAAGAGCGATTTGACTCAACTGGACTTTGTAAGAGCAGAAGGCCGCGTGCTCGTCACTCACGATGTTGATTTCCTGCGCCTTGCCAGCCAAAGCAGAAATCATCCTGGTATTGTTTATTGCGATAAACTGTCCCTATCTATCGGAGAAATAATTCGCGGTCTGATTTTGATTTACGAAGTGTTGACAGCCGAAGACATGGCCGGGCAAGTCGAATATCTGTAACGGCGGCTACTTCAACATCGCATCAAAAAACTCCACATTCCTCCTCATAAACAAATTCCAATCCTCGTTGTAAAACGAATGCCCCGCGCCGGGATAGGTGTAGAGCGTCGCGTCTTTTCCGGCGGCGGCGAGCGCATCAGCCAAACACGAAGACCATTCGGGCGGGACTTGATCGTCTAGGTCGCCGTGATGAATTAACACGGGAACGCTGACGTATTCCAGATAATTGATCGGCGAAAGTTTGGCGTATGCGTCGGGCGCTTCTTCGGGTGAAACTGGCCAATCGGGGCCGGGCGTGGGCTGGCCGCGAAAGTAGGCGATGCGGGTGTAGTTGTTGGTCATGTCGCCGCTCATCGCGCCATAGAGAATCACGCCGCGGAGGCCCGTCGGATTCACCACCATCACTTCAACGCTGATCCCCCCGCCCATGCTGTGCCCCCACAAGCCAATCGAGTCCGCATTTGCCCTCGGCAGTGAACTCACGGAGGCGATCAAATTCAGCACGTCCACAACGTAGCCGGTGCGGAAGTAGTTGTCGCCGGAATCCGAACCGGCATAATTGCGATAATCCGGCGTGAGCGTGAGGAAGCCGTGCCGGGCGAAATTATCGGCCGCGTTCTGCGTGCCGCGCCCGGTGGTGTAAACCGCCGGATCGTAATAGCCATGATTAAGAATGACGACCGGAAACGGTCCCTCGCCGACCGGCACGTTCATCATCCCCGTGATTCGCAAACCGTCGGAGGGATAGCCGATCAAATATCGCGTAAACGACGATGTGACTTCGAGTGTTTCAACAATTTCAATCGCGCCTTCGCCATAAGAGCGCGAGCGAAGGGATTGGACGAAATAGGCCGAGAGGGGATGGGGAGTGGGGGTGAGGGAAGGTGTGAGTGTGGAGGTGGGGGTGGGGGTACGGGTGTGTGGGAGTGTGGGGGTGAAAGTTCGCGAGTAAGAAACGGCAGTTGAAGGAGTCGGGC
>CAYYCF010000350.1:0-2823 GCA_964470235.1 uncultured Anaerolineales bacterium
GTGAAGCGCCGCAGATCGCCGCTCTGCATTCCAAAACGATAGCGGTCGTCAATCAAGTCAAATACCACTTCCTGCGCGAACTCGGTCATGCGCGGCTTGTCGAATTCGTCAATCGCCAGAAACTTGCAAGAGACGAATTCCTGATACCGCGCGTCTTTCTCGAACCGGCCATCGGCGTAGCCGGCGCGCAGTTCGTTCAGCGCTTGCGCCAGCGTGCGGTACATTGCCTTGTGGCCGCGACGGATGAATTCATTGGTCAACGCCTGCAGCGCCAATGATTTGCCGTTGCCCGGCCCGCCCCATACCGTGAGCATCCCAAACGGCGCATCTCCGATCATCGCCTTCACCGCTTCGATCATCTGTGCCGAACCTTCGCCCCGCAGCAAAATGTCGTCCAGTGTGCGGCCTAATTCGGATTCCAACAGGCCGCTGGCGGCTTCGCGCTCCTTCTGCCGCGCTTCGGCTTCTAGCCGCGCAACAGTGTTGCAGTGGCACGGCGCGGACTTTCGCCCGTCGGTGATGTAAAACCGGCCTTCCCACTCTGTCCAACTGGATTTGTAAGGCGCGCCGTCGAATGGCCCGGACACGATGGTTGTGACAATCACCAAGCCGTTGTCGTTGCAGTCGGAGCAGTGAGGCGGCCCGTAACCATTCTGTGGTAGCTTGCCCACAATCTGTGTTCCCGGCTTGAGGCCAACGTGCGGACTTGGGCTGTTGGACAGTTTTGTGGCCGATAGCGCTCGCGCCACCTCAGAGATTTTCTGCATATGTTTTCCTCACGGCGCAACCGGTTTCAGCGTCTGGCGAGCTTCCCGCTTCTTCCGGATGTCGGCGTAAAACTCGTCGGCCTGTTCGCGCGTCATCGGCACGCCGTTGATCACCTCGACACTCGCGCTGTCGTCAAGTTGTTGTTGCCTCTGTTGCGTAGATTGCTTCGGTGCCCCTTTGCGCGGCGGGCGATAGCCCTCGCGCGTAGGACGCAGATCGGCGTCACGTCCGTGCGCCATCCAGTTCCGCAGTATGGCGTACGTGTAGGCGATGGGATCGTCGGCGCGCAAGCTTCGCTTCAAGGCGACTTCCAGCCACTCTGCGCCGGTCGACTCATTTTCCCTTGCGGCCTGGTTACATTCCTCGGCCATGATCTTGAGTTGCGCAACCGCTTGAGCATCGGACGGCTTGCGAGAGATTTCGGCATAGAGAGCTACTGCCGGGGCAAGCTCACGCGGAATCTCAGGTTCCACTGCGGCGGGAGTTGGTTGGCGGTGTTCAGGTTGTCCGGCGTCGGGTGGCCGATTGTCAGGTTGCCGGTTGTCGGGTGGCTGGTGGTCGGCGCTGGCCGGCGGCGGATTGGCTGGTTTCTTGTTCCGGGTTACGCGGGCGCAGTGCGTGAATCGTTGCGGCTTGTTGGGCAGTTCAAAGGCGGCGTCCATTCCGGCGATGATTTCATCGAGCGAGTAACCGTCCGTCTTCAACGCCGACAGAGCGGCGCGGTCTTTATCGCTCGGCTCGTAAGGTTTGCCCTTTCGGGCGGCGAAATGGGCAAACACGGTTTCGGCGGGGAAATCGTAGGCCAGCCGCCTCCCGTTGCCGCCTTCATCAGCGCCATCAACATCAACAACAACTACTAGATGACCTGACGTTTTTGGTAAGGTAGGCGCTTGCCTACCTGACCTTTTTAGTAAGGTAGGCGCGCCCCTACCTGACGTTTTTAGTAAGGTAGGCTCTGCCTTGGCCAATGTCTTTGCCCGTCGTAGCCATTTTTCGGGAACGGGGTAAAACACGTCACGCAGAATATCGGCGGCCACATCCGGGGGTAGGGCGATTTCGTGTTGGTAATCCGCAGGGAAGTTGTAGATGGGCTTGGGGCCGTGCCGACCCGCCGTCTCCCATTCGGCGACTGCCTCCTGTCGACGCGCGAGCCAGTAAGTCCACAGCTGGCCGAGATTGTAGAATAACGAGCGCATGTCCCAACGCTGGGCCCGCATCACCGGCGGCCTGCCGTTGCGCTGTCCGTAGTACAGCCGCTCGGTGAACACCAAACCCAGCTCGCGCAGGCGAACCTTGTCTCGCTCCAGTGTAAGCGGACTGCTGAACAGCGGCAGGTTTTCCATTCGCAAACTAAAGTCTTGCGAGTCGCGCAGAATGAGTACCATCAGCAGGAGTCCGATCTGCCGGTCATTCAACTGTTCGCCATTAGAAGCCAGGTGGCGGCAGAACCGAGCGACGATTTTTGGCACGGGCGCGATACCGCCGTCCAACGCCGCATTGCCAAAATACACTTCGATGGTCGTGTGGATATTGTCGGGATCTTCAATGCGAAAATCGTCAGGTTTGCTTCGCCGAATAGTCATGCGTTCACAGTTAGTAACGTCGTGATGATTTCACTTGCCCTATCGTCGGTTCGGGCGCGCCCGGTCAGAGTTCGATCCATCGCCCATCTCAGTTTGGACGCGGCTTGGACGCGGTTCGGACGAGAATCTCGGCGGTTTGTCAGGTTCGGACGGTTTGGCCGGTTGGGACGACTTTCTTCCACAATCGCTCTGGAGGCCGCGCCGCATAAGTTCCTTGATGGTGGCGGCCACTTTGCCGTTGGGCGCAGCTTTGAGCGCGGCAATAAGCTGGTCGTCGCGCCCAAAAACGAGCGACAGGCGAGTGCTGACGACAATCGAGCCGCCCAGACTCCGCTTGAGAAAATGGCGATGCTTTGTGGTCATGTCAATCAGGCAGGGTTTTTTGACGCAAGAAACGGCGGTGAGGGTTTCCTGCGTCAAAAAACGTAGATGAACTCGGCGGCGGCGGCAGTCAGTTCGGTATCGTTGAAAC
>CAYYCF010000351.1:0-2818 GCA_964470235.1 uncultured Anaerolineales bacterium
GGTGCACGGCACCACGCTGGTGACCAACGCCATCATCGAACGCAAAGGCGACCGCACGGCGCTGTTGGCCACGCGCGGTTTCCGCGATGCGGTGGAGATCGGGCGCGAGAGCCGTTACGACCTGTACGATTTGTTGATTAACCTGCCGCGTCCGCTGGTGCCGCGTTACCTGCGCTTCGACGTGCCGCAGCGCACGCTGAGCGACGGTGCGACGCTGGAGGAATTGGACACGGCTTTCGTCGAGCAGCTCACCCGCGAGCTGGCCGCCAACGGCGTACAGGCCATTGCCATTGTCTTCCTCAATAGCTTCGCCAATCCGGCCCACGAGCGCGCCGCGCGCGAGGCCGTGCTGCACGCTGCGCCGCACATGCGCGTGTCCATTTCGTCGGAGGTGTCGCCGGAGATCCGAGAGTTTGAACGCGCCAGCACCACGGTCGCCAACGTGTACGTGCAAGCGCGCACCGAGCACTACCTGCGCGAGTTGCAGGCGCGGCTGCAGCGGCTTGGCTGCAACAGCAACTTTCTCATGATGTTGTCGAGCGGCGGTGTGGCCACCGTGGAAACAGCCATCCGCTTCCCGATCCGCCTGCTCGAATCGGGACCGGCGGCGGGCGCGCTGGCGGCAGCCAGCTACGGGAAAGACTGCGGTCGCCGCAATCTGCTCTCGTTTGACATGGGCGGCACGACGGCCAAGTTTTGCGTGATTGACGACGGCCAGCCGCTCATCGCTCACGAGTTCGAGTTTGATCGCGTGTATCGTTTCAAAAAAGGCTCCGGGCTGCCCGCCAAAATTCCCGTCATCGAAATGGTCGAGATTGGCGCGGGCGGCGGCTCCATTGCGCGAGTGGACAGCCTGGGCTTGTTAAAGGTGGGGCCGGACTCGGCGGGCGCGGAGCCTGGCCCGGCCTGCTACGGGCGCGGCGGCACTGAACCGACCGTCACCGATGCCGACGTAGTATTGGGTTACCTCGATCCCGATTACTTTCTCGGCGGCAAGATGAAACTCGACCTCGCGGCGGCGCGCCGCGCCATCCAGACTCGCCTCGCCGACCGGCTGGGCATCTTGGTGGAAGAAGCGGCCTGGGGCATTCATCAAGTGGTCAACGAGGGCATGGCGAACGCGGCGCGCGTGCACGTGCTGGAGCGCGGCAAGGACCCGCAGCGCTTCCCGGTGTTTGCCTTTGGCGGCGCAGGCCCGGTGCACGGCTATCGCATCGCGCAGGCGCTCGGCTCGCCCGCGCTGCTGGCGCCGTTTGGCGCGGGCATCATCAGCGCCGTCGGCTTCCTCACCGCGCCGCTGGCCTTCGACTTTGTGCGTTCGTGGCGCGTGCGGCTGGATGGGCTGGATTGGGGGCGCGTCAATTCACTGCTGGCAGAAATGAAGGCTGAAGGCGAATCGCTGTTGCAAGCCTCGGGCGTCGCGCCGGCCGATATTCGCCACACCGCCGAAGCCGACATGCGCTACGTAGGCCAGGGGCACGAAATTCGCGTCGCGCTGCCTGCCAGTGAGTTGAGCGAGGCGTTGCGACCGGCCTTGCTGGCCGCATTCGAAAACACCTACCGCCAACTTTACGGGCGGCTCGGGCCGCCGGTGCCGGTCGAGATCATCAACTGGCGCGTGGTGTCGGCGGCTCCCAAGCCGAACGTGTATTTGCGGATGGAGCGCGGGGCGGCGGCGGACGCGGCCTCGGCCATCAAAGGCAAGCGCCGCGCCTATTTTCCGGAATGTGGCGGCTTTGTGGACACGCCTGTGTACGACCGCTACCGCCTCAACCCGGGCGCGACGTTCGACGGCCCGGCCATCGTCGAGGAGCGCGAGTCCACCGTGATTGTGGGTGCGGCGGGCCGGTGCGCGCTGGACGCGCACTGGAATCTGGTGGTGGAGATGATGCGATGAGCAAAACACTGGACTCCATCTCGCTTGAGATTCTATGGAACCGCCTGCTCTCGGTGTGCAACGAGCAGCAGGTCACGCTCATGCGCACGGCCTTCAGCACCATCGTGCGCGAGTCGCAGGACCTGGCCTGCGGCGTGTTCGACACGCGCGGCTACATGATTGCCCAATCGCTCACCGGCACACCGGGGCACATCAACGCCATGGCCACCGGCGTGACGCATTTCCTCAAGGCCTATCCCGCCGAGGCCTTGCAGCCGGGCGATGTGCTCCTCACCAACGATCCGTGGCAAACCGCCGGACAGGTCAATGACTTCACCGTGCTCACCCCCGTGTTTCGGGGCGCGCACATCGTCGCTTACTTTGCCTGCACCTGCCACTCGCCGGACGTGGGCGGGCGCGTCCTCTCCGCCGAAGCGCACGAGGTATACGAAGAAGGCCTGCGTGTGCCTATTACCAAATTGTTCATCGGCGGCGAACCCAATAATGAACTCATCAAGCTGATCCGCGCCAACGTGCGCACGCCCGAAGAGACGGTGGGCGATCTGTACGCGCAGGCCTCGTCGAACGAGGTCGGAGGGCGCAGCCTGCTGCACTTCATGGCCGAGTTCGGGCTGGAAACAGTGGACCCGCTCGCCGACGAAATCATCACCCGCTCTGAACGGAGCATGCGCCAGTCAATTCGCGCCATCCCCAACGGACGCTACGAGCACGAAACGTGGAGCGATGGTTTCGAGTCGCCCATTTGCATCAAAGTGGCCGTCACCGTGCGCGACGAGGACATCGACATTGACTTTACCGGGTCGTCGCCGCAAAGCCGGCGCGGCATTAACGTGGTGATGAATTACACCCGCGCTTATGCCTCGTTCGCCATCAAAGCCGCCGTCAGCCCGGAGGTGCCGCACAACGAAGGGGCCTTTCGCC
>CAYYCF010000352.1:0-2817 GCA_964470235.1 uncultured Anaerolineales bacterium
CAATATCCAATCGCAGGCCAGTCAACATCGCCTTCTCTGGAAGAATGCGCCGTGGACCACAAATAATCTTCAGGCTCCTCTACCCGCCCGCGCCTGACGGGGTTGTTGTGCATGTAATGAAAATGATTCCAAAAATCAGTCTCGTCGCGTATAACGTGGTCGTGATAGCCTTCCTGCCACAACTGGCCTGCGCTGTCAATTATCTTGTTAATCTCGCGGGAAGTATGGCGCTTCAAACTCATCATTACTTTGAACAGCAGAAACCCGTCGCGCAGCATCATCATGAAGTGGAAGTGATCGTCCATGATGACGTAGCCAAGCAACCAAATGCGTCCGTTATCTCTCGCCCATTTGAGCGCGTCAATGACAATCTCGCGACATGCTGGCGTAAGGAGCGGATGCTTTTGCTCCACGTTATTGGTGATGAAATATACCACGCCCGGAGCGGAGTATCGGCCGATGCGGAGGTTCCCTGCATGGGGTTTGTCCGGTTTCATGGTTGTCCCCAAAATCGCGGGAGCGCGTCGCGTGCTTTTCGCGGGCTGTGCCTGCACGCGCGAGGTCGCACGCGCAATAATCATCGCGGGTGCAACCCGCTCCTACAAAATCACAATCAACTGATTGCCGCGTGGGAGCGCATTATGTGCGCGATTACGCAGATCGGGCTTCCGCGATCCTCTTATCCATCTCCGGCACAAGCTGTTGATGTTTGATCCACCACGCCGGGTCTTTCTGTGCGTCGAGTTCTTCCACCGTTTTCCCTTGTTGCTCCACCCAAGTGTAATATTTCAAATTGTGCCACTGGCGGCGCATGTCGGGCGTGCCGTCTTTAATCCAATCCGTCGTCGCGCGGTGGAAGATCGCTTCGACATAGGCCATGCCGCGCGCGTCGTCAATCGCGCCATACGTCTTCGCCATGTCGCCCATCACGGAATGATAGCGGTCAATGGCGTCGGTGCAGATGGTGACGATCACGTCATCTTTGCCAAATTGATAATGCTTGGCGGTTTTGATCGCGCCTAGCACGTTGCACACGCCGGAGATGCCGAAGATGCTCGAGAGCGCTCTTGCCTTCGCTTCGGGGACGCCATAGCGAGTCGTCAACACTTTCGTCCCGGCTTCGCTCGTAAGCACTTGCAAGCCCTTCTTGCACTCGATGTCGTCCAGACACATGATGGCGTCCATGTTCATCACGTTGTGAATCCAGGTGACGTGCTTGTCGCCGATGCCTTGAATGTCGTGGCCGCCGTAGCCGTTGTTGTACAGCGTGGGGCATTGGATCGGCTCCAGCCCGACGATTTTGTGATCCGGCCAGGCCTGCTTGAGCCGGTCGCCGGCGGCAATCGTCCCCGCGCTGCCCATGGCCGAGCAGTAGGCGGCGATGCGCCCGGCCCCGATGCCTTCCTTCTTCAACACCTCGGCCAGTTCGACAATCGTGTTGCCGGTGACGTGAAAATGGAAGCGATAGTTGCCCATCACTTCAAATTGATTGAGAATGCGAATGTTCGGGTCGCGCTTGAGTTCCCACGTCTTGTCGTAAATCTCCTTGACGTTGGACTCGACGCCGGGGGTTTTGATAATTTGCGCGCCGTAACTTTCGATGCGCTCGAACCGTTCTTTGCTCATGCCTTCGGGCAGAACGACGATGGACTTCGCGCCGACGCGCCCGCCCACCCACGCGCCGCCGATGCCGTAGTTGCCGGTGGACGGCCAGACGACCGTGTTCTTTTCAATGTCCACTTGATTGAAGAGCAGGGCTTCGGCCAGCACCGAATAGGCCGCGCCCACTTTGTGCGCGCCGGTGGGGAAGTCGCGCCCGAACATCACGACAATAGGCGCATCAACGCCCGTGAGTTCTTTAGGCAAGACTTCGTATTTTATTTTGTCGTCTGCGCCGCGCCAGGTGATGTTGTAGAGGTTGATCGGATCGAGCGGCGCGTCTTTCAACGCCTTGACCGCTCTCTGGCGCGTGGCCGGATCGATCTTGTGGGGGTGAAGCATTTCTTCAAACGTGGGGCCTAAGATTGCTCTAGTCATTGTCAGTCCTCTTTACCGCAGAGGACGCAGAGAGCGCAGAGAAATAAATAGGGAACTCCGCGGACTCCGCGCTCTATGCGGTGAATTTCAATCCCTCGCCAGCATGGTCATCGCCCGAAAGGTGCGATGCGCCGTGACCATGTCGGGCGCGGTGTATTCGAGTCGTGTGCCGCTGGCCTGTCCTGACGCGGAGCGTGTCGAAGGACGTTCCGTGCCGGGGATCAGAAACGCACGGTCGGCGTGCTGGGTGTAAACAAATTCGACTGCCAGCCGCACGGGCGTGGCAACTTGGTACGGCGGTGGGGCTTTGCCCTCGCGCAGTTTGATCACGGCCCTGGCCGCCGCTTCGCAGATTTTCTCTCGCGCTTCGGCCAGCGGCAAACACTGCGCCGCAAACCGTCCGGTGGCATTTTTCACCACCGCGACTTCCAGCGCCGCGCCGATCACGTTCTGCCCTTCTTCGCAGGCGTGCTGATCGCCCGTGAGCGCGATGACCGGCACGCCGTAGTGCGCGGCCAGCGCCGCATTCAAGCCGATCTCGCCCGTTGGCTTGCCGTTCAAGCTCACCTCGCGGACACGTTGATCCGTCCAAGTGTGATCCAAAATCGCTTTCTTCGTGCCGGACATGCCGTGATAGCCGACGAGCATCGCCGCGTCCGGCGGGGGCTGATCGTCAATGCCCTGCATCATGGCAAAGGGCGAGGGCGAGCCGGAGTTGAGTTTGGCGCGCGGGTCGAGTTCTTCGATCAAAACGTTGCGCGCGTTCCAGTGGCCGTCGCT
>CAYYCF010000353.1:0-2808 GCA_964470235.1 uncultured Anaerolineales bacterium
CTCAAAGAATATCTTCGCACAGTCGGCGCGATAGAAGAAGGAAAGTAAATGAGCATCGGCATAATTCAATCTGTAGATATTGACCATCAAATGCGTTCGGCGTATCTCGATTACGCCATGAGCGTGATCGTGGCCCGCGCCCTGCCGGACGCCCGCGACGGACTCAAGCCCGTGCAGCGCCGTATTCTGTATGCCATGCACGACATGGGCTTGCGCGCCAACACCTCCTACAAAAAATCGGCGCGCATCGTCGGCGAGGTGCTGGGCAAATATCATCCGCACGGCGACTCGGCCGTGTACGAGGCCATGGCGCGCATGGCGCAGGATTTTTCCATGCGCTACATGCTCGTCAACGGGCAGGGCAACTTCGGCTCGGTGGACGGCGACGCGCCGGCGGCCATGCGGTACACCGAAGCCAAGCTGGCAAAGATCGCCGAAGAACTGCTGGCCGACATTGACAAAGAAACCGTGGCCTTTGTCGACAACTTCGACGGCACACTGCAAGAACCGGACGTGCTGCCGGGCCGGCTGCCCAACCTTCTGCTCAACGGCGCGAGCGGCATCGCCGTCGGCATGGCGACCAACATCCCGCCGCACAACTTGGGCGAACTGGCCGGGGCGATCGCGTATTTAATTGATCGCGACGAAATCGTCGCCGCCGTCAAACACGACGGCGACAAGGCCAAAGCGACTCTGGTGAAACAATTCGGAATGGCCGACTCGCAAGCGGCGGAGATCGTGAGACTGCTCCGCGAACAGACTCAATCCGGCAACGGCCGGGACGCGGCCACTGCCGCCGTCGAGGGCGAACCGGCCGATATTGAAATGGACGTGGACACGCACGGCGGCGATCAGGCCACCGTGCAAGAGTTGATGGTGTTCGTCAAAGGGCCGGACTTCCCCACCGGCGGCATGATCGTCGGCTCGGAAGGGATCGTGCAGGCCTACAGCACCGGCAAAGGCCGCGTGGTCATGCGCGGCATCGCCACCATAGACGAAATGTCCGGCGGGCGCTCGCGCATCGAGATCACGCACATCCCCTATCAAATCAACAAAACGACGCTGATCGAGCGCATCGCCGAATTGGTGCGCGAAGACAAGATCGACTCGATTTCCGATCTGCGGGACGAATCGGACCGGCGCGGCATGAGCATCATCGTCGAACTCAAACGCGGCGCGCAGCCGAAGAAGGTGCTCAACCAACTTTACAAATACACCACCCTGCAAACCACCTTCGGCGTGCAACTGCTGGCGCTGGTGCCAAACGAAAGCGGGCGGCTGGAGCCGCGCCTGCTCTCTCTGCGGCGCGCGCTGCAAATCTACGTCGAGCATCGCCGCGTCGTCATCACCCGCCGAACCGAATTTGAACTGAAGAAAGCCAAAGCCCGCGCCCACATTCTGGAAGGCTTGCTCATCGCCGTCGCCAATATTGACAAAGTGATCAAGCTCATCCGCGAATCGAAAGACGCCGACGCGGCCAAAGAGGGCTTGATGAAGCAGTTCAAGCTGAGCGAACTGCAAGCCGTCGCCATCCTCGATCTGCAACTGCGCCGGTTGGCCGCGCTGGAACGGCTCAAGATCGAAGAAGAATACAAACACATCAAAGATCAGATCGCCTATTTCGAAGATCTGTTGGCGCACCCGAAGAAGATTCTCAAGCTGATCAAAGAGGACGTGCTGGGGCTGGCCGGAACGTACGGCGACGACCGCCGCACGCGCGTCGCTTACGACGCCACCGAGGAAGTCCGCATCGAAGACATGGTGGCCGACGCGGCGGCGCTGATCTCGATCACCTCGCACGGCTACATCAAGCGCGTCCCGGCGAAGGCCTACCGGGCGCAGGCGCGCGGCGGCAAGGGCGTCATCGGCCAAGACTTGAAAGAGGAAGATGTGGTGGAATTCCTCTTCCCGACGCGCACGCTCGACACCATTCTGTTCTTCTCCGACAAAGGCAAAGTGTATTCGGAGAAGGCCTATCAAATCCCCGAAGCCGACCGCACCGATCGCGGCACGTCACTGGCCAACGTGCTGGCGCTGGAGGCCGGAGAAAAAGTAACCGCCGCCCTGCCCGTGCGCGACTTCGGCGCGGCGGACTATTGCACGATGGTAACGCGCAAGGGCAAGATCAAGCGCATCATTTTGGAGGAGTTCGCCGCCGTGCGCCCCAGCGGCTTGATCGCCATCAATCTCGAAGACGGCGATCAACTCGGTTGGGCCAGACTCACGCTCGACAAGCAGGAGATCATCATCGTCACCGAAGGCGGGCAGGCGCTCCGGTTCTCTTCCAGCGCCGTGCGTTCCATGGGGCGCAACGCGGCGGGTGTGACGGCGATGCGACTCAAGAAAGGCGACTTTATCACTTCGATGGAGGTGGTTGATCCCGACGCCGATCTGCTCGTCGTCACCGAAAAAGGTTACGGCAAGCGCACGCCGATGAAAGAATACACGGCCAAAGGCCGCGCCACCGGCGGCATCGCCACTATCGCCCAAAAGAGCATGAAGGCCACCGGGCGCATCGTGAGCGCGCGCGCCGTTTACCCCGACGACGAAATGACCATCATCACTGCCGCCGGGATTGCGCTGCGGACGAAAGTTGCCAACGTGCGCCAGGCCGGCCGCGCCACCATGGGTACGCACTTGATCAATTTGAAGGATGGCGACACCGTCGCTTCCGTCGCCCGCCTCGCCGCCGCCGACTTGAAACTCTCCGAGCCGGATGAGAAGGCGAACGGGAAAGAGGAAGCCGCTGTTGAGGGTGAACTGGTTTTGGAAGGGAAATAAAGGAAATGAGGGAACTCGGGGAACTGA
>CAYYCF010000354.1:0-2798 GCA_964470235.1 uncultured Anaerolineales bacterium
GCGCTGGCCGAATTGCGGCGTACGGTTACCGCTTTGCGAGCGCCGCTTGAAGACGGCAATGGCACGCCGCTCAACGCGGCGCTCGCAAGGCTCGCGCAATCTTTTCAAGACAATACTGGCCTCACCGTTCACTGTGACCTTCCGGACTCGCTGCCTCATCTGCCCGAGGCGCACCGGCTGGCGCTCTACCGCGCCGCGCAAGAATCGCTGACCAACACTCAGCGCCACGCCTCGGCCAAACAGGTGTGGCTGACCGTGAGCGCCGCTAATGGTCACGTCACGCTCACGGCGGCTGATGACGGAAAGGGTTTTGGGGAGCAAGCTGATGCGAGTGAGGGAAGCTACGGCCTGCGCGGGTTGCGCGAACGGGCCGCCCAACTTGGCGGCGAATTGATTTTGGGAGACCGGCCGGGCGGTGGCGCGCAGTTGCGTTTCAGCTTGCCTTTGCTAGAGGCGCCCCATGCCTGACCCTATCCGCTTGCTGATTGTGGACGATCAGCGCCTCATGCGCGAAGGCTTACGCACTCTGCTCGAACTGGAGCGCGGTTTCGACATCGTGGGCGAAGCCGGAGACGGACAGGCCGCGCTGGATGCATACGCGGAACTTCAACCCGACGTAGTGTTGATGGACATCCGCATGCCCGGCATGGACGGCGTGGAAGCCACCCGCCGCCTGCACCAGGCGTGGCCCAATGCGCGCGTGATCATCCTCACTACCTTCAACGACGATGTGTACGTGTTCGAGGGGCTACGCGCGGGGGCGCTCGGCTATTTGCTGAAGGACGTCTCGGGGCAAGAACTGGCGAGTGCGGTGCGGACCGTGGCGCAGGGCGGCGCACTCATTGATCCCGCCGTAGCGCGCAAGGTGGTGGATGAGTTCGCCCGTCTCGCGCCGCCCGCTCGCCTGATTGATGCAGGCCTGTCGGAGCCGCTCTCCGAGCGCGAGTGTGACGTGCTGAGGCTGCTCGCCGAGGGTTTGAGCAACCGCGAGATTGGGTTGAAACTCAGCCTCACCGAGGGCACGGTGAAGAACTACGTGACCAACGTCCTGCAAAAAATCGGCGTGCGCGACCGGACACAGGCCGCGTTGCGCGGGAAAGAGCTGGGGCTAATTTAGCGAACGGCTGATCGCAGATGGCCGATGGTACTCGCTGCGCGAAGCGGCCATACGCTATCGGCGCTGTGGGGTTGGTTATTTGGGTTGCGGGAAATGCAAACGGCAGGATGACACTTGCGTTCGTGCGAGCTTGGGCAGAAGTCCTTCGAGGCGCGCACTCAGAGCCTCATTTCACTTCGAGGCCGCACCCATATGCCGGGCCGTCGCTGTAGGCGACCGCGCCGGGCAGTGATGCGCCGCGCGAGTTGTACACACGCCCGGCCAGCCGCGCTGAACGGGCAATTTCCTACTGCAACCTTCCGAAGTTGAGTGTGCCAACGGGTATAATGCCGCTCATGAGGCGAGCATGACGAAGCGCACCAACGAACAATGGCTGTCGGAGTTGCGGGCCGCCGGCCCGCAACGCGAGGCGGCCCTGACCGACCTCCGCGCGGAAATCTTGCATGGCCTGCCGTATGCCCTCCGCAATTGGCTCTCGCCGGACGACCCGCAATTCACTGCCCTGGCCGAAGACGCGGCGCAGGAAACGCTCATGCGGGCGCTCAAGAATCTGGATTCGTTTGAGGGCCGCAGTCAGTTCACCACTTGGGTTCACAAAATCGCCGTGCGCGTGGCGCTCACCGAACTGCGCCGCCGCCGTTGGAAGGATGTGTCGCTTGATCATTTGCTCGCCGGGCGCAGCGCCGGGAACGAAGAGGATTCCGGCCTGATGGCCGATACCGCGTCCGGGCCGGAGACGGTCATTGAGCGCGCCGACTTGCTGGCGCGCGTGCAACAGATGATGATGGAAGAACTCACGGACAAACAACTGCGGGCCATGACGGCGGTGGGACTCAAAGGAATGCCGTTGGCAGAAGCGGCCCGCCAGTTGGGGACAGGCCGCAACGCGCTCTACAAACTATTGCACGATGCGCGTCTGCGATTGAAACGACGGCTGGCCCGCGAGGGGCTGACCGCAGGCGATCTACTGGCCGCCTTCGAGCGCGGGTAAGAATTGCAATCCCAGGCGCGTCTAAGGATGGAAAGCGACGGTGAGTATGCTTCATTGGCTTGAGACGATTAAACATTGGATACGGCCCGGCAACCGCGCCCGGCCGATGCCGCTCCGGCCCGGGGCGGCGCTAAAAGTGGCCCGACAGATCGAGATGACGGACGAGGTGGAATATACCTGCGACGACGTGCACCGTCTGCTCGACCAGTTTGCCGAGGCCGTTCTGCGCGGCGAGGACACCGCCCGGCTCATGCCGCTCGTCCGGAAACATCTGGACATGTGCCCGGACTGCCGCGAGGAGTTCGAGGCGCTGTTGCGGGTTTTGCGCGCGCCCACGTCGAACGCGTCTGCTGGCCGCGCCGTCTAATTGTTCAACGACCAATCGTAGGGCTGAAACCGAACGGTCGGTTTGCCCTGCAACACGTATTCGCGATCCCCCTCATCGGCCAGATAGGCGGCGATAAACTCCAACAGCGGACGCTTATCTCCCAATCCAAACGGTCTCGCCCCAAAATCCTGCGCGTACCACTGAAATACTTGTGACAGCTTCACCTCGCCGGAAGCGCGATTTATCTCTACGCCGCCGTTATTGATGAAAGTCCGCGTTGCCATTTCCAATTGATCGTCAATCTGCATCGCGTCGTACACGGCGATGGGCGGGCAAGCGCGCGCGGCGCACACCAGCGCGAA
>CAYYCF010000355.1:0-2773 GCA_964470235.1 uncultured Anaerolineales bacterium
GACGGCGCGGGCGCGCTCGAAATCCCCGCTTTGCAAAGCGCGGGCTTTCTGGCTGCCGCCGTCAATTACCGCCTCGCGCCCGAGCATCCGTTCCCCGCCATGATCGAAGACGTGAAGTGCGCCGTGCGTTACCTGCGCGCCCACGCGGACGAATACAACCTTGACCCCGACCGCATCGGCGCGTGGGGCGGAAGCGCGGGCGGGCATCTCGTCAACCTGCTTGGCACAACCGACGAAAGCGCAGGCTTTGATGTGGGCGAGTACCTCGATCAATCCAGCCGCGTGCAGGCGGTGGTGGATATGTTCGGCCCGTCCGATCTGACTGTCCCGTTCGAGGGCGGATACGAAAGCGCAAGCCGGGTGTTCGACGGATTCGACGCCGCCCTGGCCAGCCCCGTCACTTACGTCACTCCCGATGACCCGCCATTCCTGCTCCTGCACGGCGATTCAGACAAACTGGTTCCCATCGAGCAATCTGAGATATTGCTGGCCGCGCTTCAGGCGGCGGGCGTGCCGGCGGAGCTGGTGACCGTAAAAAATGCCGGGCACAGTTTCAAGCCGACGGGCAGTGGCCCCATCAGCCCATCGCGCCGGCAAATCACTCAACGGGTGGTCGAGTTCTTCACGCGAAACTTGCGCTGAACGCCTTCCACAAGAATACTGCCATGCGTCATCTCAAGCTTCTCACTCTCAGGAACCTGGCGCGCGATTATCGCCCACGGACTTCACCGAGTTTTCGGTCAGGGCCTTCTTCGATCCGGTAGTTGTCCGCTTGCCGGATGGCCGCTATCGCATGTTCATGACCGCCGGATTCGCGGATGGCCAGGAACATCAGGCGCTGGTCAGCGCGACGACGCCGTAATCTCACACCGCCCGACAAATGGCTTAAAAAAGCGGGAGAACCCAATGAAGACAGTAGCTCTGAATGAAGTCAAGGACGATTTGTCCAAATATTTGCGCCAGGCCGAGAAAGAACAAATCATCATCGCGCGGCACGGCATGCCAGCAGGTGTTTTGATTGGCTTTGCTTCGGAAGATGAATGGTTTGAGTACCGGCTCGAACAGGATCCGCGCTTTCTTCAGCGCATCGAACGCGCGCGACAAAGCATCCGCGCAGGGCTGGGGGTCAAACTCGAAGACGTTGAGACATAGAAAAAGAACCATCACGGCCATCGAATTGCGGCGGAACTTCAATGCAGCCGTCCAACGGCTTCGCCAGCGGCGCGAACACACCATGAACTGAAGGACGCCGTAAACCAACATGGAATTTGCTCCAATCCGTTGAATCCGTTCTATCCGTTGACGGGAATGGCCTCAGCCACGCGCCCATTCCCTCCCGGCGCGGCCGTCTCTTCCTGCCGCCGGAACTGGCTCATGTACAAATCATAGAAGAAGCCCTTCTTCGCCATCAGCTCCTCAAACTTGCCGCGCTCGATGATCTCGCCCAAGTTCAGCACCAGAATCACGTCCGCGTTGCGGATGGTGCTGAGGCGATGGGCGATGACGAAGGACGTGCGGCCGGTGAGCAGTTTGAGGAACGCCTGCTGAATCAGCCGCTCGGTGCGCGTGTCCACGCTGGAGGTCGCTTCGTCCAAGATCAGGATTCGCGGGTCGGCCAGCGCGGCGCGGGCAATCGAGATCAACTGCCGCTGACCCTGACTCAACCCACTGCCCCGCTCGCCCAACACCGTTTGATATTTCTCCGGCAGCCGTTCGACGAACGTGTCGGCGTGCGCCAGCTTCGCGGCGGCGAACACGTCCTCGTTCGTCGCGCCCGGCCGGCCGAAGCGGATGTTTTCCATCACCGTGGCGCTGAACAAAAACGTGTCTTGCAGAACGATACCAATTTGCTTTCGCAAACTTTCGGCGGTCACGTCGCGCACGTCCACGCCGTCAATCTTCACCGCCCCGCCCGTCACGTCGTAGAAGCGCGGGATCAGGTTGATGATGGTGGTCTTGCCGGCGCCGGTCGGGCCGACGATGGCGACGGTTTGCCCCGGCGTGGTTTTGAAGTTCACCTCGTGCAGGACGGGCGTGCCTTTTTTGTATTCGGCCGAAGCGCGCTCGAACTCGACGGCGCCTTGAATAGCGGGCATCTCTTTCGCGCCGGGCCGATCCTGCACCGCCGGCACCACGTCGAGCAAGCCAAAGATGCGCTCGGCCCCGGCGATGGCGCTCTGAATGTTCGTCCACAGCACCGAGATTTGTTGGATGGGTTGATTGAACCGTTGCACGTAGCCCAAGAAGGTAATCACCAACCCAAGCGAGACAACCGTGCCGAACAGGTCTGAGCCATTGAGCAGAGCCAGGCCGCCGGCGGCGGTGACGATAGCCAGCGCGAGGTAACCGAGCGCTTCCAGAGTCGGGGCCAGCGCGGCGGTGAAGGCCACGGCGCTCACGTTCGCGTCGCGGTTGGCGGCGTTGGTCACGCGGAAGTTTTCGATGTTCTCTTCGGCGCGGTTGAAGGCTTGCGCCTCGCGCACGGCGGCGATGCCTTCCTGCAGTTCGGCGTTGACCGACCCCATCTCCAGCCGCGTCTTGCGGAATGCTTTGCGCGCCTGCCCCGAGAAGTACAGCGTCGCCGCCATCATGATCGGCGTCACCGCCATGCTCAGCAACGCAAACGGGACGTTCTTGGTCAGCATGTTGTAGGCAATCCAGACCAAAAGCAGAATGCCGCTGGCGACGTTGACGAGCGCGAAGCTCAGCGCCTGCTGGATCGTCTCGCTGTCGTTCGTGATGCGGCTCATCAAGTCGCCCGCCTCGTGCTCGG
>CAYYCF010000356.1:0-2767 GCA_964470235.1 uncultured Anaerolineales bacterium
GCATGGAATGTTGGCCGCTTAGATTCGACGCTTGGCCAAAAAACTGTCAAGGGATAGCGGCAATGAACGGCCGGGCAAAGTTGATCGGGCGCACTTCGCTGATCTTGCCTGTGACCTCGGTGCCAAAAAAGACTTGAGTCGGCACGCCGATCAATTCGCCTTTGCTGTTGATCGCCATGCCGCCTGAATTGCCAGGATTCACTTCGGCGTCCGTTTTGATCCAGCCCCGATCTAAATTGAGCAGTTCGTCCAACAAAAAACCGGAGACCGATCCCCGTGTGAAGGTGGGCGTGTTGCCGCCCAGGCCTGGGAAGCCGATCACCGCAATCGGATCACCGATAGTCAGAGCGTCCGAATTGCCAACGGGCAGAAACGGGAACGTGAGATCGGGCGGCAGCGGGTCGCCATTTTCCAGCGCGACGATGTGGATCAGCGCCAAGTCAATATCTCTATCGGCTTTCACAATTTCGGAACGGTAGAACGTGTCGGGCGCGTCACTGGCGTTGTTCCAATTGAGTCCGATCAGGACCCATCCTTCGTCGTTGTGGAAGCGTCCCGTGTGCAAATCGCCTACCACGTGAAAATTGGTGAGGGCGTAACCGCGCGCGTCGAGCAAACTGCCGGAGCCGGTGGAGGCCGAGTCGCTGGTTTGCGGGTTACCCACCGGCGCGATCACCCACACCAAAGAGCGAAGCGCTTGCTGTTCGGCGGAGGCTTGCTGTGTGGCCGAGGCGTTGCCGCCGCTCTCCACCGGAACCGGAAACGGAACGGCTACGGTGACTTCGACGACGGGCGCGGGAGTGGCCGTAGGCCGGAAGGCGACAAAATACGTCACCACGCCGAGCGCAATCACGCCGACCGCGAGCGCGGCCAACGCGATCAACCCCAACAACCCGCCGCCGACGACCAGCCCGACCCGGCTGGTTTTGGCTTGTCTCGACTCCAGAGCCGGAAGCGGCTGTGATCCGACGCGCACACGGAACACCGTGCCGCCCACTAATATTTTGTCGCCATGCTTGAGTGTGGTGGGGCCGCCGATCTTTTTGCCGTTGACCCACGTACCGTTGCTGCTGCCCAGATCGCTGACGACGGCCTGCCCGGCCACCACGTCTATCTTGGCGTGATTTTGAGAGGCGTTGGTATCGCCCCTCAACACCAGATCGTTTATCTCGCCCCTCCCCAGCCGCACGGCGCGGTTCAATCCAAATTCCGCGCCGTCACCGCGAACCAACGTCATCGGCTCGGCGCTCTGCCAGTGCACCGTTGCCCCGCCGTCTTCGCGCACCGATTGCGTCGCGTCCGCCGGTTCTTTGGCAGCCTTGAAGACCATTGTGGTCGTGCCGACGCGCAAACGGTCGCCATCGCGCAACGTGGTCGGGGCGGCGATTCTGCCTTCGTTGACCCAGGTGCCGTTACTGCTCCCCAAATCGCTGGCGATCACTTGCGCGCCGCGCACTTCCAGCTTGGCGTGTTGGCGTGAAACGCCGCTGTCGTCGGAAAGCTTGATGTCGTTTTCAACGGAACGTCCAATCGCCATCTCGCCGTTCAAAACGAATTCTTGGCCGTTAGGCATAATCAAGCGAGGGGAGGTTGGCGCGTCGGTCATGGGTTGAATTATACTCTGCAACAATTGCGGCAACAATTAAAGTAAAATCCCATTTGTGATGGCACGCTTCAAATTTCGGCCTGCTCATTTTGCGCTGTTGGCCGCCCTGCTTGCGGCCTTCTTGCGGTTCTATCATCTATCCTCGCTTGCGCCCGAAGCCTGGTTCGACGAAGTGTGGTACGCCTTGCGCGCCCGCGAAATGATCGCCGCGCCGCAATGGGTCGTGTTCTTCAAAACGGCCTGGGGAGGCAACAATGCCCTGTCGGTGTATTTGACCGCGCTGGCGCAACTGCTGGGGTTCACCGGACTATCGTCGTCGCGGATACCGGCGGCGGCGCTGGGCGTGATCGCCGTGCCGTTGGGGTATGCCTGTTTCAACGAATTGCTGAGAAGCGAGTGGCCGGTAAAACAACGCCGTTGGATTGCCGCGCTGGCGGCGTTGGTGCTTGCCTATTTACTTCACTGGGTCATCATCAGCCGCGTGGGGATGGAATCCAGCCTGGCGCCGGCCGCCGCGCTGTTCTGCGTTTGGCAGTTGAAAAAGAATTCACCACAGAGAGCACAGAGCGCACAGAGTTCCACAAACTGTTTCTCCGTGTTCTCCGTGATCTCAGTGGTGAAAGACAATTCCGGCTACCTTCTCGCCGGAGTCGCCGCCGGGATCGCACAATACAGCGGCCCGCACGCGCGATTCATCTTACCGTTACTGGCCTTCATTGCCATTCACGACCTCCTCCGCTGCCCTACTCCCTTGCGGCCCGGGCTCATCACCGGCTTTGCCATCGCTGCGCTGTCCGGCCTGGTCGTCGTCACTCCGCTGGCGCTCTTTTTCATTCGCGAGCCGGAGTGGTTCGTCGCCCGGGCGCGCATCACTACCGGCATTACCCTGAGCAACCCGAAACTTCTGCTCAACAACCTGCGCTTGATTCTGATCTCATTCAACTTCATCGGCAGTTTTGATCCTTTGACCAATTATCCTGGCCTGCCTATATTCGATCCGATCCAGTCGGTCGGCTTTTTCGCGGGACACGGTTGGGCGCTGTGGAATGTTCGGAAGTCGGCGGCGGCGCGAGAGTTGCTCGCCTGGGAAGCGATCATGATCGCGCCCAGCTTGTTCACCGGCGACGCGCCCAACTTCCAGCGTATGATCGGCTTCGGCGC
>CAYYCF010000357.1:0-2766 GCA_964470235.1 uncultured Anaerolineales bacterium
AAGTGATTGACGAACACAAGAAACGGTTCAAGGGCTTGCGGCAGTTGTTCCCCGATGGCCGGGTGCAAGTGATCACGCTCGACCCCGACACGTCGCGCCATCGCGGGAGCAAGGTCGATCAAGTGTTGCAGATCGGGTTGAATCAGATCGAGCCGGAGGATGTGGACATGCTCTCCGGTATTCTCGGGCTGAACGACGTGCAGGTGGGGGCGTTGTACTACATCTCGCGCAAACTAAAGCAAAAAAACAAAAACTGGATTGCCGAATTACTCGACGAGAACAGCACAGAGATTGACGAAATTGAAGACTCCGAGAAGGTACAAAAAGGAACTCTGCGCGCGATCCAACGCAAGTTTGAATTGTTCCGTCGTTGCGGCTTCCTGGTTGATCATGCGAACGACGAATCGGTCAATTATATTTTCGATGCCATCAATCGCGGCACCAATATTGTGTTGGAATTCGGCGTGTACGGCAACACGCTGGCCGCCTACGTTTTGGTGGCAAACTTCCTCACGCGCCGCATTCACCAGAAATACGTCGAGCAGAAAAACAAAGCGGCGGGCAAGGGCGGCGACGAGCCGCCGCCGCTGGTGATCACGATTGAAGAGGCGCACAAGTTTCTCGATCCCGAAATTGCCCAGCACACCATCTTCGGCAACATCGCCCGCGAACTGCGGAAGTACAACGTCACGTTATTGATCGTGGATCAGCGCCCCAGCGGCATAGACGAAGAAGTGATGAGCCAGATCGGCACGCGGGTGACGTGCCTGCTCGACAACGAGGCCGACATCAAAGCGGTGTTTTCCGGCGTGAGCGGCGCGGGGCAACTGCGCGAAGTGCTGGCGCGGCTCGACACGCAGCAGCAGGCGCTCATCCTCGGCCACGCCGTGCCGATGCCGGTGGTGGTGAAGACGCGCGATTATGATGAGAAGTTGTACGAGGCGGTTGGGTTTGCGGAGGGGGAGGCGTTGAAGGAGAAGAGGAAGGAGGGGAGTAAGAAGTTGTATGGGGAATAATATCCGCCTCCTCCATTTCGCCGACCTCCACATCGGCATGGAAAATTACGGCAAGCTTGACCCGCAGTTTGGCATCTCCAGCCGCGTGCGCGACTTTTTAGATCGGCTGGACGAAGTGAAGCAGTATGCCCTCGACCACGACGCCGACCTGGTGGTGTTCGCGGGCGACGCTTTCAAAACGCGCGACCCCGACCCCACCCAACAACGCGAGTTCGCCAAACGAATCAAAGAACTGGCCGACATCATCCCCGTGCTTTTGCTTGTGGGCAACCACGATATTCCCGGTATGGCGCAAAAGGCGACGAGCGTGGACATTTTCCGCGCACTCGACGTGCCTAACGTGATCGTCGGTTACAAAGACGGCAGTCAAGTGGTGCAAACCAAAAACGGCCCGGTATTCCTCGCCCGGGTTCCTTACCCGATCCGCAACCGCCTGCTGGCCGACGAAGATCATCGCGGCGCGTCTATCGAACAACTTGACGCCGCCGTGCAAGAGATCGTCGTCACCATGATCCGCGACCTCACTGCCGAAGCCGCCGACCAACCCATGCCCCGCGTCCTGGCCGGACACTTCTCCGTCGGCGGCGCGACGTTTGGCTCCGAGCGTTCCGTCATGCTGGGCCGCGACCTGGTCGTGCCAAAATCCTCGCTGGCTGATCCGGTGTGGGACTACGTTGCGCTGGGGCACATTCACAAGCATCAAAACCTTACGACCCCCACCCCGGCCCTCCCCCGTTCGGAATTACACCGAACAGGGGAGGGAGATTCTCCTCCCATCGTCTACTCCGGTTCGCTCGAACGCATTGACTTCGGCGAAGAAGTGGAAGACAAAGGATTCTGCTGGGTTGAATTGGAACGCGGCAAAACGAAATGGGAATTCGTCAAAGTGAACGCCCGCCCGTTTGTCACAATCAAAGTGGACGCGCGCGACTCGGACGATCCCACCGCCGACGTGATAAAAAAGATAGAAGCGCGCGGCCTCAAGGGCGCGGTTGTGCGGGTGGGCGTGCAGTTGCGCGAAGCGCAGGCGGCGGGTCTCCGCGAGCGGGAGATTGAGCGCGCCTTGCGCCAGGCCGAAGTGAGCAGTATCGCCGCCATCGCTAAAGACGTGGAGCGCGAGACCCGCGCCGCGCTCGGCGGCGCCAGCCCCGAAACGCTCACCCCGGCGCAACTCGTCGAGCGCTATTTTTTTTCCAAAGGCAAGTCGTCCGACGAAGCGGCGCGGTATGCGAAAGCGGCCGAGAGTTTGTTTGGCGATCAGAATTAATCGCGAATGGCACGAATGGTCGAATAGCACGAATAAAAACATCAAAGAAATTCGTGCCATTCGCTAATTCGTGCTATTCGTGATGAAAAAGCCTGACTGGGATGATTCCGTTACGGCTCGAACTCCAAAACTTCCTTCCCTATAAGGACCCCGACCCGCTCGACTTCAGCGGCCTCCACGTCGCCTGCCTCACCGGCGATAACGGCGCGGGAAAGTCGTCACTCCTCGACGCAATGACCTGGGCGCTGTGGGGCCGCGCCCGCGCCAAGACCGATGACGAACTGATGCATCAAGGCGCGACCGAAATGCGCGTGGCCTTCTCGTTTGAATTGAGCGAGCAGGCCTATCAAGTCATCCGCCAGAAAAAAGGCGGTAAGCGCGGCGGCAGCGCCCTCGAATTGCAAATTCGGCAAGATGGCAAATGGAAAGGCTTGAGCGAAGCCACCATGCCGCAAACGCAGAAGAAGATCATCGGCCTGCTCA
>CAYYCF010000358.1:0-2757 GCA_964470235.1 uncultured Anaerolineales bacterium
CCGAACGCCCCGACCCGCAAGCCAAACCGGAAACGCACCCCTTGAGGCCCAGCGCGGTGAAGTAGGTTTTACCGTAGAGAGCACAGAGATTCCCATTATTCTCGTAACTGCTCACGGCCCTCGTGAAACAAGCATCCTGACCCTTCGGCTGTCGCTCAGGGGAGTTCCGCGTGTTGCGCGAAGCGGACGGAACGCAGTCGAAGGGTGCGGTTCTCGCGCGTGACCCGCATCCTTCAACTGCGCGGCGGAACTGCACCGCCGCTCCGTTCAGGATGCTTGAGGCGTGAGCAGTTACATATTCTCTGCGAACTCCGCGTACTCTACGGTGAACAAACCAGATGGCAAGAAACCTTCCCAAACCCGCAGACGACGACACGATTGTCGGCAAGGCGTACGATCCGCAGATCGTCCGCCGTCTGTTTCACTACGTCCGGCCCTACCGCCGCCGGTTGTTCGTCGCGCTGTCGCTGATGACCGTCGCCACGTTGGCCAACGTGTCCGGCCCGTATTTGATCAAGGTCGCGCTCGACTCCGGCGTGGCCGCCCGCAATGTCCCCGCATTGGGCGGAGCAGTGAGCCTGTATCTTCTGGCGTCGGGCATCATGTGGCTCTGCACTTACACCCGCGTCCGCATCATGGCCGTCACCGGCCAAAGCATCATTTACGATTTGCGGCGCGAACTCTTCGATCACTTGCAGGCGCTCTCGCTCGGCTTCTTCAGCCGCTACGCCGTCGGCAGAATTGTGTCGCGCGTGGTCAACGATGTCAGCGTCCTGCGAGAAATGATCGTCTGGGCGATCACGGCCGTGACGCGCGATCTGTTCGATCTGGTCGGCATCACGTTCGTCATGTTCGCGCTCAACTGGCGCTTGTCACTGCTGGCCTTTTGCGTCCTGCCGTTGATGGCCGTCGCCACCGAGTTGTTCCGCCGCCGCGCGCGCGAGAGCTACCGTCAAGTGCGCTCGGCCATCGGCTGGGTGAACGCCGTGCTCAATGAAAACATCGTCGGCGTGCGCGTGGTGCAGTCGTTTTCGCGCGAAGACCACAACTACCGCGTCTTCGCCGACGACGTGAACGGCCACAATCTGCGCGTCAACAACCGGGCGGCGCTGATCACGTCGGTGTTTTTTCCGTCGGTGGATTTCATCGGCAGTTTGGCGTTGGGGCTGGTGGTGTGGCTGGGCGGGTTGGCGGTGATGGGCGCAGCGGGCGCGGGGCAGGCGCAAATCACCGCCGGAACACTGGTGGCCTTCGCGCTGTACATTGATCGCTTCTTCGATCCGATCCGCGATCTCTCGCAACGGTACAACACGTTTCAGGCGACGATGGCCGGAAGCGAGCGCATTTTTGAGTTGCTCGACACGCCGATTGAAGTGAAAGACGAGCCGGGCGCGAAAGAGATGCCGCGGATTCGCGGGGAGGTCGCCTTCGATAACGTCGGTTTTCATTACGAGGCCGACGGGGCCCCGATCCTGGACGGGATCAGCCTACGGGCCGCGGCGGGGAAAACGGTGGCGTTGGTGGGCGAGACCGGCGCGGGCAAATCCACTTTGGTCAAGTTGATCAGCCGCTTCTACGATCCAACGTCCGGCGCGATCACAATTGACGGCGTTGACATTCGCGGCGTGACTCAAAATTCACTGCGGCGGCAGATGGGCATTGTTCTGCAAGACCCGTTTTTGTTTTCCGGCACGGTGCGCGACAACATCCGCTACGGCTCGCTCGATGCGCCGGACAGCGCTGTTGAGGAAGCCGCGAAGGCGGTCGGCGCGCACGACTTCATCGCGGCGTTGGATGACGGCTACGACACGCTGGTGGGCGAAGGCGGCGCGATTCTTTCCGGCGGCCAGCGGCAGTTGATTTCGTTTGCGCGCGCGCTGTTAGCCGACCCGCGCATTTTGATTTTGGACGAAGCGACGTCGAGCGTAGACACGCAGACCGAGCGCGTCATTCAATCGGCGCTGGAGCGCTTGCTCAAAGACCGCACGGCATTTGTGATCGCGCACCGCCTGTCCACCATCACCCGCGCCGATACTATTATGGTGATGGATCACGGGCGCATTATCGAAGAAGGCGCGCACGCCGAATTGCTTGAGCGCCGGGGAAGATATTTCGAGTTGTACACGATGGCGTTTAACTCATGACAAAATTTTCATCTTTCACTCCCGACGAACGCCGGGCTTTTGCCCGTTTGAACAGTCCGGCCAAGATTCAGGAATTTCTCGACAACATTCCGTACAGCGCCGAAGAACGTTATCGCTGTCCGCGCAGCGTGCTGCAAGATCGCATGGCGCATTGTTACGACGGCGCGTTGTTCGCGGCAGCGGCTCTGCGGCGGCTGGGGCATGCGCCGCTCATCATTGACATGCTGGCGCACAACGACGACGATCACCTTCTGGCCCTTTTCAAAGACGACGGGCATTGGGGGGCGGTGGCTAAGTCCAATTTTGTGGGGCTGCGTTACCGCGAGCCGATCTACCGCACGGTGCGCGAATTGGTGATGTCGTACTTCGAAGATTTCTACAACGTGGCGCGCGAGAAGACTCTGCGAAGCTACACCGTGCCGCTCAATTTGCGAGCCTTCGACAAACAGGATTGGATGACTCACGACGAGACGATGGATGTTATCGCCGACAAGCTGGAGTCGATCCGGAAGGTGGCGGTGGTCACGCCCAAAATGGCGGCGCGGCTTCAGTCGGTGGACAAGCGGTCGTTCGAGGCGGGTTTAATGGGATCGGACGCGGCGGGGTTGTTCAA
>CAYYCF010000359.1:0-2743 GCA_964470235.1 uncultured Anaerolineales bacterium
TAAGCCACCGGCAGTTCTTTGGCGCGCACGGCCTCGAACATCATCTCGGCCTGATTGGGCGGCACAATTTTGTCTTCCGCGCCCTGGAACAGAATCATCGGGCGCGAAAGTTTGTGCGTGAAGTTGATGGGCGAGCGCTCGACGTACAGATCGCGCCGCGCCGGATACGGGCCGATCATGCTGTCGCCATAGCGCGACTCGAACTTGTGCGTGTCCTTCACCATCGCTTCCAGATCGCCGATGCCGCAATAGCTCGCTCCGGTTTTGAACACGTCGCGGAAGGTGAGCGCGGCCAGGGTGGTGTAGCCGCCCGCGCTTGCACCGCGAATGATCAGCCGCTCCCCGTCGGCCTCGCCGCGCGCCACAAGATACTTTGCGCCGTTCACGCAATCGTCCACGTCCACAACTCCCCATTGGCCGTTCAACCGCTGGCGGTAGGCGCGGCCATAGCCGGTGCTGCCGCCGTAGTTCACATCTAACACGCCGAAGCCCCGGCTGGTCCAATATTGAATCTCCAGATCGAGTCCGGAGGAGGTGGCCGCCGTCGGGCCGCCGTGGCTGATCACGATCAGCGGCGGTTTGTCGCCGACGGGCGCGGTAGTGTCGCGGTTCGCCGGTTTGTAAAAGAGTCCGTAGGCCGTCAAACCGTTTTCGGTGGGGAACTCGATCTCCTGCGGAATAGAAAAATAACTGCGATCGATCTGGACGTCGCTGGCCCGCCGCAGCACTTCAAAGCGGCCCGACGCCAGATCGAGTTGAACCACGGAGATCGGTTCGGTAGGCGAGTCGCCCACGAACAACAAACGCCCGCGCGAGGCGCGCAAGCCGCCGATGTCGGTGTACGGCGTGCCAATCGGATCAAATTTTCCGGTGGTCGTGTCCAACCGGATGAGATGCGCCCGGCCTTCTTTGACGAAGCGGCAAATGATCCGGTCCGCCGACTCAAACGCATAGGTGGACATTCTAAACACCCATTGCGGCTGGCCGAACTCGGCCGCCATCGGGCACAGGGGTTCGGTCTGGCCGTCGCGCAGGCGATATAGATTCCACCATCCGGTGCGATCAGAGATGAAGTGCAGAACTCCGTCCGGCGACCATTCGGGCTGAAAGATCGATTCTTCCAGCCCGCCGGCCACGCGCTCACTGCTCTTGATCGCGCCGCCGCCGTTCAACTCGCCCACCCAAAGCTCCGTGCCGTCCCACGGCATGTTAGGATGATTCCAAGTGAGCCACGCCAGTTTGGATCCGTCGGCGCTGAGGCGCGGCGTGGAATAAAAATTGTTGCCGGAAGCCAGCACGCGCCCGCCGTCGTCGTCGCCCTCGAGCCGCACGGCCACAATCGTATTCACCGCTTCGCCTTCGCCGCGATGATCTTCGCGCACGCAGAACATGAGATTGCGTCCGCGATCAATCACGCCGTCGGCGTAACGGAGTTCGGTCGGGGGCGTGATCGGTTTGGGATCAGAGCCAGGGTCGAGGCGGTAGAGCCGTTGATCGGCGAAGTGGGAAAAATAGATCACGCCGTCGGCGACGGCGTACGCGCCGCCGCCGTATTCGTGGACGCGGGTGCGGGCGTTGAACGGCGGCGGGTTCACATCGGCCGTGCGCCCGTCGGGAGTCCGTTTCACGATCACATATCGCCCGCCGTCCTTGATGCGGACTTCAATCCAGTAAACATCGTCGCCGTCAAACCACGTCGCGTCCAGCCCGACGGATTCGGCGACGATGAGGTCGGTGGTGATGGGGGATTTCCAGGAACCGTAGGGGGCGATTGAAGGCATGTTAGTCCTCTAGAGCAAATTCCATGCTGCTTTACGGCATCCTTCAACTGCGCGGCGCAAGCACCCTGAGCGGAGTGCGGTGTAGTTCCGCACGAAGTCGAAGGGGCGCGCCGCTCCGTTCAGGATGCCTGACGTAAACGAATTAGGAATCTGCTCTAAGCTACGGCACCTGATAACTGATCGAATAGGAAACTCCCGTCGCGTCGCCGCCCACGGCCTCAAACGTGACGGGGAATTCATCGTTGTTGCCTGTGCTCGTCCCCGACAGGCTTGCCGGACTTCCCGGCGTCGAATCGGCGCTGGCTACTGTGCCATCCGGGGCTGTGACCGAAACGCGCACCGTGCCCTGCTCTACCGTCACGCTAATCTCGACTGGGACCTCGTCGTTCGTTCGCGCATACTGCGCTTCGAACTTCTTGGTGTAGGCTCCAGACAGTGTGGAGAACGTTCCCGCACACGTGCCGGTGTTCCCGCTGCGATTGCAGGATTGGCTTCCGCCCACTGCCGATCCACTAGAACCCTCACAGGCCAGAATGGCGGCGAGCAACACGATTAGGGCGAGCCAAACAGGGTTTCTCATCTCTCTCCTCTTGGATGTAGGTTTCATGAATGGTTTCCTCCTTCTGTAGGTCAAACAGTATAAACTTTGCCGTGGCTCGATGCAATACCAAAATTTGATGCTGGCCTGACATACTGGAATAAAATTATCGCCACGGAGAATCTTCTATGTCCCTCACCCTCGGCACGGCGGTCGCAAAATCTGGCGAAATAGCGTACGGCGAATTCGATATTGTGGCGCACCCCGTCGGCGGCGCGGATCGCGGAGCGAACTGGCCCGCAACTTGCCGCTCCTCATTTCCGGCTAGACCCCGACGCCACCGGCGCAGCGCGGGTGGGAGTGACCTCGCCCCTACGCCGGGAAACGTGAACCAAAAAAGCGGACGTTTTGAGAGCTACTAATT
>CAYYCF010000360.1:0-2736 GCA_964470235.1 uncultured Anaerolineales bacterium
CCGGTGAAAAATTGCCAATGCGCGATACTCGACCAGACATCCTTGTCCGCCCGGCAACGTCCGCCGACGCCGCCGCGATCAGCGCCGTGCATTGTTCCGACATTACTCTTTGGACAACATGGGATGTTGACGGCACGGAACGCCCGGCGCGATACGTCGATCTCAACTCTTATCAACGCTGGCTCAACGGCGGGCCGTGGATGGATGTTGATTTGTGCGCCGATCATCTTCGGCGTTTGGGACAATGCGGCGCATCACTTGTGGCCGAACTCGATAGCCGCGTGCTGGCCGAAGCCGAACTGCACACTGCCGACGAACCGCCGCCGTTTGGGCGCAACGCGAATCTCTCCGTGCTGTACGTTCATCGCAATCATCGCCGGCAAGGGCTAGGCTCAGCCCTGCTTCAACACGCGTTGGCGCTCGCGGCGTCAAAGCTTTGCGAACACTTCATCGTCGCCCACGCCGAGGCAATGGACTTCTACGCCAAACACGGCCTGCGAGCCGCCGCGCGTTGGGCCAGGTTTCGCATTTCCGCGCAGACCGGCAAAACGCAATACACAACCGAACCATTGCCCGACGCGCCGTATGAATTGGTGCGTGGCTTCAGCTTGGCGATTGGCCGTTACCAAAACGCGCGTCACGATTGGGAGCGGACGCGCCCAGGCGCGACGCCCGACTTTGCCGAATGGCGGCGCTTGAAAGTTGAAAGAGTTTGGATCACGACTGGCCGCCACCGCGCCGCGCTCATTCTCGAAGAGTCGCCGCGCGCTCTCCGCACTGCCGAAACATTCCTCTTCACCCGAACCGGCCCCGCGCCCGAACTGATTGCCGCCGTCCGCGATCTGGCCGCGCGCTCCGGCTTTGATCATTTATACTTCTTCGCGCCTGCGGATTTCAAACACAAAGACGCCGCCCCGACGGAGTATTCGCAGAGCCTCTTTCTCAAGAAATTATGATTTACCCCTGCCCGTCAATCTTGTGCATGCTCTGTGAAGCGTGATGAGGATGGGTGTATGTCAGATTTCGTCTATGCCCACGTGATCGAGCCAAGCGCAGAAGGTTTCAAAGTCAGCAGTCATCATATTAACAATAGCGTCAGCCATTTCAAGCAAGGGCTTCATTTCGTCCCACGTAAACTCAAAGCCGTAGATGTGGCGAGCTCGATGCCGGAATTTGCGAAACGGTTGAAGCGCAGAGCGCGTGTCAAGGCGAATGACTATCGGACGAATGTCGGTGATCTCGCGCTCCATCTGCTCCAGTAGAGATTGATGCCAATCAGCCCCGGATGGCTCGCTCTCACCTGTTGTCTTTACGACACGCCGAAAGACGTTCTCCGCCCCTTGATAGATATCAACCAAACCGCCAGCAACTTTACGCAAATCACCGATAGAGTCCGGCTCACGCACTGCAAACTCGGCTCTATAGCCTGCATTCTCTTTTTGCACTTGGCGCAGTTTAACGATCTCGCTTCGGATCGCTTTTGCCAGGACTTCTCTTGGATTTTCTGTCATAGACAAGCACGCCGGATTTTAGAATCAGTTCGCGAAGCGAAGTAGGCGCTCGCTCCAACCGCACCAAATCAACTTGATATTTGGAAGCCTCAGAAAGGCGCACATCGGCAAAGATTAGTTTGCTTCCTGCCAAGCCTTCCGCCGCCAGATCAATATCGGAATCAGGCCGCACCACTGCGCCCCAGGCAAATGAGCCGAAGAGATACACGCGCTCGACGCCGAACTCGGAGGCGAGAATCTGCGCCAGCTGTTCCGCCTCTTTGCGGGCCGCATCCATCGCAACGCGCATTTCGGGCGTGGGCCGGGCTTCGGCCAGTTTGCGCCAAAAGGCGCGGTAGGGAGCAAAGTCCGTTTGTGTCATTGTGCGGCAATTATAGCAGTGGAAACACTGTCAGCGGATTACAGGAACGGATTGAGCGGATGACGCCTATCGTAATCCGCTCAATCCGATCTCATAATCCGTTGACAGCGCTTTTCTACTTCTTCCTCTTCGCCATCTTCTTCCTCACCACTTTCTTCGACGGGGCCTTCTTCTTCGCCCCTGCTTTCTTCTTCGCCGCCGGGCGGCGGCGAGGAACCGCGGCTACAGCCGCCGGCCCGCCGAACACCCAGCCGAGATCGAGTCGTTTCAACGTTTCACGAGTCGGGTTGCCGGTGGCTTTGTCCCAACCGGACATTTCGTAATACGACTCTTGCGCCCGGTTCACTTCTTCGACGGTCAGCGCCACGCCGGCCGTCGGGCCTGCGCCCTGCAGGGCTTTGTAGAATTTCTTGGGCAATTTGTCGGCCTTGCGGTCCAGGCCCTCGCGGGCGTTGAAGGCGCGCATCATATTAAGCCTGCGCTCGCCTACGGTCATCAAATCGTCCAGCGTAAAGTCGCCCCAGCCGGTCACGGCGTTCACGAAGTCCACCGTTTCTTGCGGGCCGTAGAGCGTCCACGCCGGACCCCACACAAATTGGCACAGGTCGGCCGAGTCGAGGAACGAGTAGAACTGTTGAGTCTTCAGCGCGTAACGCACTTTGTCGTCGCCGAGCGAGCGCGGCGCTTGCGTCTCATTGAAGCCCAACAGCTTCAAGCGCTCCATATATAGATCGGACGCGCCCTCTTCGATCATCGGGTCGTGCTCCGACGATTGGTGATCGGCGCCGAAGGCGTTGACGGCGTAGATTAAGCCGAGACTGCGCTTGGCCTGCGGCATGTGCGCCGGGGCCTCCGCGCCTTTGA
>CAYYCF010000361.1:0-2726 GCA_964470235.1 uncultured Anaerolineales bacterium
GACTGGAGATGTGGAGCCCGGAATTGATGGAAGAAGGCGCGGGCGCGGATTGGGGGCTGTTTTAGGTTTTTGCTTTGTATTCGTGGCTTCCGGCCGCGGTGGCGGGCGTTACGGCCATTCCGCAGACCGGGTCAATGTGCGTTTCTTCGTTGGCGGCGTGGTCGTGTTTGTGTTCCATTGGTTGACTTGCTCCTTTTCATAAATTGTAACATTAGGGCACGTTTACTGCCGCGCTGACTGCCGAGTTTCCTTCAACACCCTTAATCCGGCCTCAACCGTGTCGGCCATCCAGAACAAACTGCCGGTGCGCGCCACGGCCAACACCGAACGCACGGCCGGGCGCACGCCCGCCAGGCACAAATGAATATTGAAGAACTGGCACTGGCGCGTCAGGCGGACGAACGCGCCCAATCCGGCGCTATCAATCGAGGTGGTGTGCGTCAAGTCTACCAATATGCCGCCCGGTTTGCTGGCTACAATTTCTTCGAACGCGGCTTGCAACGGCAAAGCGCACGCGATCTCGATAATGCCGCCCAATTCGACCACCGTAATCCGGCCGTTCAAATAGATTCGCCCTTTCGCCGCCGGCCCCAAGTCCACGCCGCCGCTGTCGGTAGCCAGTGTCATGGGCGCGTCCAGATCGTCGTCTCTGTCGTCCGGCGCGGCGGACATCGCGGCGAAATCCAAATCTCGCTCCAACTCGCCCGTATTCGGCAAGCGCACGCGAAACTGTGTCGAGCCGACGACCAGCATGTCGCGGTCGCGCAAAGCCATCGGGTCAATACTGAGCCGGGAATCGTTCAAAAACGTGCCGTTCAAACTGGTCAAGTCGCGCACGTAAACCGCCTTCCCTTGCACGACAATAATGGCGTGATGCCGTGACGCTTTGGTGTCGCTAAACAAACAGATATCATTGTCGTTGGCGCGGCCAATGCGCGTTTCGCCCTGCGAGAGCAGGCGCTCGTAGTTTTCCCCGCCGGGGCCGCGCCACACCAAGCGCACAAAGCGTCGTTCTTGTTGACTCATCATTCGACTCCCAAACTTCGGAAGTCCGCGCCATACCCGTTGGGCTTGATTGAGCCGATTAGCGCGGACTTCCGAAGTTTCAGACTTGGGTTACAAATACAGTGCTATCACCGGCATCCGACAGCAGCGCAATCGCCACTTGCGCCAGGTCGGGGTCGAACTGGCTGCCTTTGCGCCGTTGCAATTCCGCCACCAATTCCGCTCCCGACAGCGCCGGGCGGAGCTCGCCCCAATCCGTTGACTCCTCCACGATGAACTCGGCCAACGCCAGCACCTGCCCTGGCAAGCCAATACGATTGGCGGCCAGCCCGTTCGGGAAGCCCCAGCCGTCGATCCACTCGTGATGGGCGCGCACCGCATCGGAAACGGTATCCGGCAGGGCCAGGGCAATCAAATCTGCGCCGATGTTGGCGTGTTCAAATTCCACATTGAAGGCCGAACTTTCTTCGGCGATGCCGCACGCGCCCACGTCGTGCAACAGCCCCGCCATCCGGGCCGTTTCAATTTGATCGGCGGCCAACCCGGCCCGCCGGGCTAACGTCGCCGCCAATTCTGAAACGCGCTCGGAGTGCGCCGTGAGGCCGGGGTAACGGGCATCCGCGGATTTTACCAACACGCGCAGAGTTTCCAAATAGTGTTGCGCCAGGCGGTTGAGAGCCGGGGCATTGCTGAGCACTTGCGGCACCTGCGCCGCAAATGCCGTGAGCAACGGGAGCGCGGCTTGCGGCATGGTTTGGCCGCGCGAAAAACTGGCCACGCACATAAGACCGACAAACCGGCCCTCGGTGGTCAAAGGAACGACGAGGATGGAGCGCAGGCCGTACCGGTGCGCCAATGCCGCATCGCTCACCACGAGCGAAGGTTCGTCTTTGGACGCCCAATCGAAAAGACCGCGTCCGGGAAATAGATCAACCGCTTCGGCGAATCCGGCCGGCAATTTTTCTTGGGCGCGAATGGTCAGCCGGGCGCTGTCCGGCTCGACTGTAGCAATGAACCCGCACTCCGTGCCAGTGCCTTGAATCGCCAGCCGGAGCAGCAAACGCATGAACTCGTTGACGCCAAAGGCCGAACTGATCAGCCGTTGGTTGGCCGTCGCGCGCGACTCGGCGGCTTCCAAACGGCGGCGCAATTCGGCCATCTGTTTGGCGTGATTAACGGCATACGTTAGCGGTGGAATCAGTTCACCGATCCGCCCCGCCGCCGATTCCGCCTTTTGTGTGGAGCCGAATGGCCCCACTTGCAGAACGCCAAACAAGACGCCATTCCGTTGAAGCGGCGCGGAATAGAAAATTCCTATGTCACTGCGCGCCACGTGCGGCAGTTGATGTTCCGGCCCGTTCGGGAATTCCAGCGGCGGCGCGTGCGGGTCGGCGGCGCACGCCTGGCGCGGACGGTTCCCCGGCGGCATGATGTCGCGCGGCGCTAAATCGCGCGCGTCGGCGTCCGGCGCGGAGGCGGATCGCACGTGCTCTAATGCCAACCGGTCGCCGCCGTGCGCGGTCAAATACAGATACGCCGTGTCCAATCCCAACGCCTCCAACGCATTTTTCAAGAACGCATCTAATTGGATTTCGTACGGCGCATCGGTGGAGGCGGCCTCCAGCATCATTTCCCACTGGCCTTGACCTAATTGGCTCGCACGTTGGCTCCTGACTTTCATGTCATGCGGAGTATATAGTATTTTTGTTGGAATAGTAATC